>DASUXP010000095.1:0-5088 GCA_036377835.1 Sphingomicrobium sp.
TTCGCGACCTGACCGAGCCCTGCCAGACCTAGAGCACGGCCTGGCGAACGCGCAAGCCTCGGTCATGCCGCCGCTGGAACGGTCGGGAAGGGCAGGGGTTAGTAGAGGCCATGGCGGAGCGGAGCCGAGAAGCCCCGGCGAGTGACGGCGCTGACAGCCCGGTGGTCGTTCGCCGCCGGCCATGGTGGCGCTTCGCCAGCTTCGCTGCGATCGGCGTCCTGCTCCTGCTCGCGCTCGCCATCGCCGTGCTGTGGATCGAGAGGCGCCCGATCGCGACCCATTATCTGAAGCGCGAGTTCGAGCAGCGCGGCGTCCAGGCGAGCTACCGCCTCGACCGCGTGGGGCTCCGCACGCAGCAGGTCAGCGACCTGGTCATCGGCGATCCGAAGCACCCCGATCTCGTCGCCCGGCGGGCCATCGTGCAGATGCGGATCAAGTGGAACGGCAGCTTCGAGGTCTATCGGATCGTCGCCCGCGGGGTTCGCCTGCGCGGCAAGCTGGTCAACGGCAAGGTCAGCTGGGGCCAGATCGACAAGCTCCTGCCGCCGCCCAGCAAGCAGCCGTTCCGGCTCCCGGAATTCGTGCTCGACGTCGCCGACAGCAGCATCAGCCTCGTCACTCCCTTCGGGCCCGTCGGGATCGCGATCCACGGCACCGGCAACCTCTCTGGCGGATTCAAGGGCCGTCTGGCGATCGCCAGCCCCAGGCTGGTCCCCGGCCGCTGCGCCGCGGTGAACCTGCGCGCCAATGTCGCCGTCGCGGTCGTCGCCCGGCGTCCGCGCGTCGACGGGCCGGTGACCCTCGACCGCTTCACCTGCCCGGCGAGCCGGTTCGACGTCACCGCGCCCCGGTTCGACGCGCAGGCTCGGTTCAACGAGGCCTTCACCAATGTCGACGGCCGGGGGCGGATGGCGATTCCCGTGCTGGTGGCCGGCGCGAACGGCCTTGCCGCCTTCGCCGGCGAGCTCACCTACAAGGGCAGCCTCGCCAACGTTCGCGGCGACGTGAAGCTTTCGGCGCAGAAATCGCGGCTGGCGACCATCTATGCCAACCGGACGCGCCTCGATGCCCGCTACGGCCTCGGGCTTCGCGCGGGGACCTTCTCGCTGGCGGGCGACTTCGCCGCCGACAGCTCGACTCTCGATCCCTCGATGCTGGCGGGCGTGACCGAGCCGCTCAAGGCCGCCGCCGCGACTCCGCTCGGCCCCATCGCCACGTCGATCGGCAATGCCATTTCGCGCACGGCGCGCAATTTCGACGCGACCGGCCACATCCGCGTGGTGAACTTCCCCGGCGGCGGCGCGGCGCGGATCGACCAGGCCGAAGTGACCGGCCCCGGCGGAGGCCGCGTACGCGTGGCGGGCGGCAGCGGCCTCACTTATTATTGGCCCGCGGGGGCGCTCCGCTTCGATACCAGCGTCGAAATGAGCGGCGGCGGGCTTCCCAACGGGCGCGTGACCCTGCGCCAGGCGAAGCCCGGAGCGCCGCTCAGCGGAGTGGCCGACTTCGCGCCGTTCACCGCCGGCGGCTCGCGCCTCGCGCTCGCGCCGATCCGCTTCGGGCCGGGGCCGGGCGGGACGACCGCGCTCAGCACCTTCGCCCAGCTCGACGGGCCATTCCCCGACGGCCGCGTGAAGGCGCTGCGCCTGCCGATCACCGGCCGCATCGGCCGCGGCGGGAGCTTCGCGTTCGGCACGTCGTGCGCCGTGGTCAGCTTCAATGCCCTGCGCACCGGCATGCTGCAGCTCGGCTCGACCCGCCTCCCGGTGTGCCCGATCGGCCCGGCGATCGTCTCCAAGCGGCCCGGCGGACCCGTGCTGGCGAGCGCACGCTTCAACGGCCCGGTGCTCAATGGCCGCCTCGGCAGCTCGCCCTTCCATCTCGCCGCCGCGGGCGGGCGGATCGTCGGCAAGCAATTCTCCGTCAGCGACCTCGCGATGCGGCTCGGCAAGTCCGAAGCGCCGGTCGTGTTCGATGCCGCGCGGCTGACCGGAAGCTTCACCGGCAAGGGCATCAGCGGTGCCTTCAGCGGCGCTCGCTCGACCATCGGCGACGTGCCGCTGCTGCTGACCGACGTCGGCGGGCGCTGGCGAGTCTACAAGGGCGACATCACCGTCGACGGCGGGCTCTTGCTCTCCGACCGCGATGCCAACCCGCGCTTCTATGCGCTGCGGAGCGACAATGTGCACTTCACCCTCGCCGGGGACTGGGTGCGCACAACCGGAACGCTGAAGCACCCGGCGAGCGGCACACGCGTCGCCGAGGTCGCCATCGCCCACCGCCTCTCGTCGGGCGCGGGCGACGCGACGCTCGACGTGCCCGGGATCACGTTCGGGGATAACCTTCAGCCGGAGGAACTGACCCGCCTCACCGAAGGCGTGGTCGCGCTCGTTTACGGCACGATCAGGGGCCAGGGGCGCATCGCCTGGAGCGCCGGCGGCAAGGTCACGTCGACCGGCGACTTCACCACCGCCAGCCTCGATCTCGCCGCGCCATTCGGGCCGGTGAAGGGGATGAGCGGCACGATTCACTTCAGCGACCTGCTCGGCCTCGAGACCCCGCCCGGCCAGCAGCTCGACATCCGCTCGATCAACCCCGGCATCCTCGTCCAAAACGGGGTCATCCGCTACCAGCTGCTCCCCGGCCAGCTGGTGAAGATCGAGCGCGGCGAGTGGCCGTTCATGGGCGGCCGCCTGATCCTCGAGGAGACGGTGCTCAATTTCGCGCGCCCGACGCCGAAGCGGCTGACCTTCGATGTCGTCGGGCTCGACGCCAAGACCTTCGTCGACAGCCTCGGCTTTGCCGAGCTCAACGCCACCGGCACGTTCGACGGAGTGCTCCCGATGATCTTCGACGAGGCGGGCGGGCGGATCGTCGGCGGGCGGCTCGATTCGCGGCCGCCGGGCGGGACCTTGTCCTATGTCGGAACCATCAACCGGGCGAACCTCGGGATGCTCGGCAACCTCGCTTTCGATGCGCTGAAGGACCTGCGGTACCGCTCGATGATCGTTCGCCTCGACGGCGACCTCGCCGGCGAGTTCGCGACGCGCATCACGATCGAGCAGCTCGGGCTTGCCGGACGCGGAGGGATTTCGGGCATCATCCAGAGGGCGTTCAAGAACGTGCCCTTCCGCTTCAACATCACGATCAAAGGGCCGTTCCGCTCGCTGATCCAGACGGCCAAGTCGTATCGTGACCCGCGCCAGCAGATCGACAAGGTTCTCCCGCGCCCGCTCGAGGACATCCCGGGCATCGTCACCGAGGTGCGCCGCCGCGACGAGGACAAGGAGCAGACCCAGACCCCGGTCGAGCAGACCGTCACTCCAACCCCACCAAGCGAGAGATGACCATGACCCACCCCCGAACGACCCTCCGCCTCGCCGCCGCGGCGCTCACGGCTTTGCCGCTGGCCAGCTGCATCTCGGTCAAGACCCCGGAGAAGCCGATCGAGATCAATCTCAACGTCACCATCCGCCAGGAGGTGCTGGTCCGGCTCCAGCGCGACGTCGAGCAGCTGATCGACCAAAATCCGCAGGCCTTCCCGCAGAGCCCGCAGCAGCCGCGATGACGAGGCGCCTTTTCGGGCTTGCGCTCATCGCTGCCGCATCGGCGGCGCTCGGACAGTCACCGGCGCTCGATGCAGCGCGATCGGCGGGAAGCGTGGGCGAGCGCTACGACGGCTATATGGGCGTGGCGGCGCCCGTCTCGGCGCAGGTCCGGAGCCAGGTCGCCAGCATCAACGTCCGCCGCCGGGCGCTCTACAGCGACCTCGCCGTCAAGCGCCACGCCAGCCCGCAGGAGGTGGGGATCACCGCGGGCTGCCAGTTGCTGGGACGGGTGGGCGTCGGCCAGGCCTACATGCTCAGCGACGGCGCCTGGCGGCGGCGGGCGCCGGGCCAGCCCGCGCCGGTGCCCGATTACTGCCGCTGAGCCTCGAACGACGCGCGATAATCGGGCTTCAGTGCCGCGATGAGGGCGGAGGTCACCGGGACTTCGACGTCGTAATCGCCCTCGACATAGGGGCCCGCCACATAGGCATCGGCAATGATGTCGATGGTGTCGAAACGGCCGTTGTTGTTGCCGTCTGCCGGGACGATCGTCAGCTCCGAATATTTGGGGCACTGGTCGAACTCGCCGCCCAGCGTCTCGCCCTCGCGCTTCTCTTTCCGCTCGGCGTCGAGCATCCGGCAATAGATGCTTCGGGTCAGCGAAACGAAGTCGCCGGCGCGGGCGAAGAGCGAGCCGACGCTCACCTGCCGGCCCTGCGCACGGTCCCACAGCAGCGCCCTGGAAAAGCCGTTGGGGTGGGCGCCACCCTCGTAGCCGCCGAACCCGCCCTGGAGCGACAGCAGCCGCGGGGTCTGGCCCGCGGTCTCCCAGCTGCCGGAGAAATCGTGCTGGTGGAACTCGCGCTTCTGCTTGCGCGCGAACGCCTGGTCTTCGGCCGCATTCTTCTGCGCCTCGGCGAGCTTCGCCTTGGCCTCGCTGTAGAGCTTGAGGTCCAGCGCGGGAATCGCGACGGCCTCGGCCGGCCACTCGTAGCTGAACTCGAGCGCGGCGGTCGTGCGGGTGACGCTGTGCGGGCCGGGGGCCGCAGCGGCAGTGAGGGCGAGCATCAGAGCGATGAGGCCGACGCGCTTCATGGCGGCAGCGTAACCATTCCCCTCCGCCATGCAAATGCGATTGACGATGGCGGCCGATCGAACCAGACTTTTTTGCGACCACGCTCGGGGAAGTTCGATGAGTCCGGCCAGATTTGCGTTCCTCGTCATCGGCGCCGCCGCGCTCGCTCTCACCGGCACGGTCTCCGTTGCGCAGTCCGATCCTGCCGGCGCGCTGCGCGCGAGCGGCCAGGCCGGCGAGCAGGCCGACGGCTACCTCGGCCTGGTCGGCGCCGCCTCGACGGACGTTCGGGAGCGAGTCGCCGCCGTCAATTCGCGCCGCCACGCCTATTACGCCGACCTCGCCGAGAAGCGGGGAGAAGCGATCGAGAAGATCGCCGCCACCACCGGGTGCGAATTGCTGCGGACGAAAGTGGCGCCCGGCCAATATTACCGCCTCGCCGATCGCGTCTGGCGCAAGCGCGGT
>DASUXP010000096.1:0-3625 GCA_036377835.1 Sphingomicrobium sp.
CGGAAGAGCTCGAATATGCGCGGCGGATGATCGAGGCGATGGGCGACACGCTCTCCGCGGACCCCCAGCTGGTCATGCGCCACATGGTCTCGCTGCAGTCGGTCGACATCGTTGGGCAGATCCTCGGCCACGTCGCCAACGTGATCCGGTCGAGCGATCCTGCGGAAGCTGTGGAGCGCATCGGCATGAGCGAGCTCCGCGGCCGCCTGAAGCGCCAGGGCGGCGTCTAACGCTTGGCTTTTGCTGGCACGCTCGCCTAGAGCTTGCCAATGCCCGGACGCTATTATGACGAGTGGCAGGTCGGCGACCGCATCAGCCATGCGGTCAGCCGTACCGTCACCGAGACCGACAACGTCCTCATCTCTACGCTGACGCACAATCCGCAGCCGATGCACCTCGATCACGAGGCGGCGGCGAAATCGGAGTTCGGCAAGCCGCTGGTCAATTCCGTCTTCACATTCGGCCTGATGATCGGGGTCAGCGTCGAGGATACCACGCTCGGAACCCTCGTTGCCAATCTCGGCTACGACGCGCTCAAGTTCCCCAAGCCGGTGTTCGTCGGCGATACCCTGCGCAGCGAAAGCGAGTGCATCGCCGTCCGCGAGAGCAATTCGCGCCCCAATGCGGGCATCGTCACCTGGGCGCACCGCAGCTTCAACCAGCGCGGCGAGCTGGTGTGCGAATGCACCCGCAGCGCCCTCCTCCTCAAGCAAGGCCAATGAGCGAGCCGCGCAGCTGGCTGTTCGTCCCCGCGGACAGCGAGAAAAAGGTAATGAAGGCGCTCGAAAGCGACGCCGACGCGGTGATCCTCGACCTCGAGGACAGCGTCGCCCCGGCACGCAAGAAGGCCGCGCGGGAAATCCTCAAGGCGCTGCCCAAACGCTCCAACGGCCCGCAATGGTGGGTGCGCGTGAATCCGCTCGGGTCGGAATATCACAAGGACGATCTGAAGCTGATCGGGAGCGCCTATGTGCACGGCATCGTGCTGCCGAAGGCGGAGAGCGGCGCCGACGTCATCGAGCTTTCGCACCGCACCGGGGCCATTCCGGTGCACGCGATCGTGACGGAGACGCCGGCGAGCCTGTTCAACCTGTTGAGCTATCGCGACCCCGCCTCGCCGCTGGTGGCGATGAGCTGGGGCGCCGAGGACCTGTCGGCCGCGCTCGGCGCCTCCTCCAAGCTCGACGAGGCGGGCGAGCTCGGCTTCACCTACAAGCTCGCACGGTCGCTGTGCCTCGCCGGTGCCGTCGCCGCCGGCGTGCAGCCGGTCGACGGCGTGTTTGCCGATTTCCGCGACGACGAGGGCCTGAAGCGCGAAGCCGAAGCCGCTCGGCGCGAGGGCTTCACCGGCAAGCTCGCCATCCATCCCGCGCAGGTCGCGATCATCAACGCCGCCTTCACCCCGTCGAAGGACGAGGTCCGCCATGCGCAGGCGATCGTCGCCGCATTCGAGGCCGAGCCCGACGCGGGCGTTCTGAGCGTCGCCGGAAAAATGGTCGACCGCCCGCATCTCGTGCAGGCGCGGCGCGTTCTCGAACGGTCGAACAGGTAAGGGGGGAAGGACCGTGGCCGAGGCGCTTTATCCCGTTCCCGAGCATTTCAAGGCGCGCATCGGACCCAACCAGCTCGCCGAGCTCCACCGCCGGGCGGACAGCGACCCCAAATCGTTCTGGCTCGAGCAGGCGAAGCGCCTCAGCTGGAACAGGTTCCCGACCGAGGCCGGCGACTGGTCGTTCGACGAGGCTGACTTCCGCATTCGCTGGTACGCCGATGGCGAGCTCAACCTTTCGGTCAGCTGCCTCGACCGCCACCTCGCCGAGCACGGCGACGAGGTCGCGCTCATCTTCGAGGCGGACGAGCCCGGCACCGGCCGCACCGTGACCTATCGCGAGCTCTACGAAGAGACCTGCCGCTTCGCCAACCTGCTGAAGCGGCACGGGATCGGCCGCAGCGACCGGGTGATGATCTACATGCCGATGATCCCCGAAGCCGCGGCGGCGATGCTTGCCTGCGCGCGCATCGGCGCCGTCCATTCGGTCGTCTTCGGCGGCTTCTCGCCCGAAAGCCTCGCCGGGCGCATCGCCGACTGCGGGGCGCGCTGCGTGATCACGGCCGACGAGGGAGTCCGCGGCGGCAAGAAGATTCCCTTGAAGCGCAACGTCGACCAGGCGCTCGAAGAAGGCGACGTGGCGACGGTGATCGTCGTCACCCGCACCGGCGCCGACGTGCCGATGAAGGCCGCGCGCGACATCCGCTACGCCGATGTCCGCGAGGGCCTCGCCACCGACTGCAACCCCGAGATCATGAACGCCGAGGACCCGCTGTTCATACTCTACACCTCGGGCTCGACGGGAAAGCCCAAGGGCGTCGTGCACACCATCGGTGGCTATGCGGTGTGGGCGGCGACCACGTTCGACTGGATCTTCGACTATCGCGAGGGCGACATCTTCTGGTGCACCGCCGATATCGGCTGGATCACCGGGCACACCTACGTGGTCTATGGCCCGCTGGCGATGCGCGCGACCAGCGTGATGTTCGACGGGGTTCCCAACTACCCCGACTTCGGCCGCTTCTGGGAGACGATCGACCGCCTGGGAGTGACGATCTTCTACACCGCGCCGACCGCCATTCGCGCGCTCGAGCGCGAGGGCGACGAGTGGGTGACTGACTATTCGCGCAAGTCGCTGCGCCTCCTCGGCACCGTCGGCGAGCCGATCAACCCGCACGCGTGGGAATGGTATTGGCGCGTGGTCGGCGACGGGCGCTGCCCGGTGGTCGACACCTGGTGGCAGACCGAGACCGGTGCCGCGCTCATCTCGCCAATTCCCGGCGCGATCCCGATGAAGCCGGGCTCGGCCACCAAGCCGTTGCCCGGCATCCACGTCGATCTGGTCGATGCCGAGGGGCGGACGCTCGAAGGCGCGATCAGCGGCAACCTCTGCCTCACTGCCTCGTGGCCGGGGCAGATGCGCACCGTCTGGGGCGATCACAAGCGATTCTTCGAGACCTATTTCACCACTTACCCCGGCAAATATTTCACTGGCGACGGCTGCCGCCGCGACGAGGACGGCTATTATTGGATCACTGGCCGGGTGGACGACGTGATCAACGTTTCCGGACACCGCATCGGCACTGCCGAGGTCGAAAGCTCGCTCGTGAGCCACGCGAAGGTCGCGGAGGCCGCGGTCGTCGCTTACCCGCACGACATCAAGGGCCAGGCGATCTACGCGTACGTGACCCTGAATGCTGGAGAGGAAGGCGACGACGCGCTTCGCACCGAGCTCAACCAGGAGGTGCGGAAGGAAATCGGCGCGCTCGCCGCGCCGGAGAAAATCCATTTCACGCCCGCACTTCCCAAGACCCGCTCGGGCAAGATCATGCGCCGAATCCTGCGCAAGATCGCCGAAGGGGAATCGAGCGGGTTCGGCGACACTTCCACCCTTGCGGACCCTAGCGTAGTCGAGGCACTGCTCAAGGGAAGGCAATAACGGTTCCGGCTAGCTTGCATGTGTGTTAGGTTTACAATACACATGCATCGGCTGAGTCTGGGAGTTTGGAATTGTCCATCATCTTGGCATTGGCGCTCGCTGCCACGCCCGTAGGGCAGCCGACCGTCCTGATCCTC
>DASUXP010000097.1:0-11692 GCA_036377835.1 Sphingomicrobium sp.
GCTCCGCTTTGGAGCATGTGCCCCGTGCCGAATCTCCTTGCTCGAAGGGAGATTCCTTGTGGTTCGTTTCCTCGCTGGCGCCGCGGCCTGCTTCCTGCTTTTGACCGGTGCCTTCTTCATCTGGCAGTCGCGCGCCGAGCAAAGTCCGCTACCCGCCGCGCCGTTGCCGCGGGCGGCATCGCCCGTGATGGCCACCGGCCAGCTCGAAGCGCCCCAAGCGAGCCCGAAAAGCCGCGAGCAGCGCCGCTTTTCGCGCGCCGACAAGAACAAGGACGGCAAGATCGACGCGGAGGAGATTTACGCGCCGCGGCGCAAGGCCTTCGCCAAGCTCGACACCAACGGCAACGGCGCGCTGTCGTTCGAGGAATGGGCGGCGAAGACCATCGACAAGTTCAATGGCGCCGACCGCGACCGGTCGGGTTGGCTGACCCCCGCGGAGTACGCGACCACCGCGCCCCCGCCGCCGAAGCGCAAAAGGTGCTCGTGCTGATCAGTGCCTCCCCATGCGAGCCGCATGGGGAGGGGGACCATGCGGAGCATGGTGGAGGGGTAAATGGCGCGACCTTCGCTATTGATTGACAGAAACGCTGTCCTCATGCGGGCGCGGGAGCAGCGACGACGGCCAAGCTTGCCGGAAGGCCTGCTTTGGCAGGCGCTGAGACAGCGGCCGGATGGGCTCAAGTTCCGACGGCAGCACCCGGTAGGATGGTATGTTGCTGACTTCTACTGTCCGGCTGCGAAGCTCGTGATCGAGGTTGATGGAGAGAGTCACTCGATGGGTGATCGGCCGCAACATGACTCGCGCCGCGACGAATGGCTGAGGCGCCAGGGCTTGCGCGTGCTGCGGTTCAACGCCAGCGATGTGATGAACGATCTGGACTCGGTGGTTACGGCGATTCTGCTCGGCTGTCGGCGCTAGTTACCCCTCCACCATCTCGCTTGGCGAGATGGTCCCCCTCCCCACGGCTTTGCCGCAGGGAGGGACTGAGGCGAGCCACCCCGACAGCGCCGCTCGCGCGCGGTCGGTGTAGGCCTTCTTGCGATCGGCCTTGCGCAAGCGGGCGTCGGGCGGGGGCATGAGGCCGAAGTTGACGTTCATCGGCTGGAAGGTATCGGCCTCGGCGCCGCCGGTGATGTGGTTGAGGAGCGCGCCGAGGGCGGTTTCCACCGGCGGCGCGGGCAGGGTCTCGCCGCCGAGCTCGGCCGCCGCGAAACGGGCGGCGAGAATGCCGACGGCGGCGCTTTCGACATAGCCTTCGCAGCCGGTGATCTGGCCGGCGAAACGAATGTTGGGCTTGCTTTTGAGGCGAAGCTCGCCGTCGAGGAGCCTGGGCGAGTTGATGAAGCTGTTGCGGTGGATGCCGCCCAATCGCGCGAACTCGGCATTCTCGAGCCCCGGGATGGTGCGGAAGATGCGCACCTGCTCGCCATGCTTCAGCTTGGTCTGGAAGCCGACCATGTTCCACAATGTGGCGAGCGCATTGTCCTGGCGAAGCTGGACGACGGCATAGGGCCAGCGCCCGGTGCGCGGGTTATCGAGCCCGACGCCCTTCATCGGGCCGAAGCGCAGCGTCTCGGGCCCGCGCTCGGCCATGACTTCGATCGGCATGCAGCCCTCGAAGTAAGGCGTGTCCTTCTCCCATTCCTTGAATGGCATCTTCTCGCCCTCGGCCAGCGCGGCGACGAAATCCTCATACTGCGGCTTGTCCAGCGGACAGTTGATGTAGTCCTTGCCGCCCCCCTCACTCGAACCGCGATCCCAGCGCGCCGCCATCCACGCGACGTCCATGTCGATACTGTCGCGGTGGACGATAGGAGCGATGGCGTCGAAGAAGGCGAGGGCGCCCTGGCCGGTCTCCGAGGCAATCGCTTCGGCGAGCCTGGAGCCGGTGAGCGGACCGGTGGCAATGATCGTGGGGTGATCGGGAAGGGCGTCGAGGCGCTCGCGGACGACCGTGATGTTCGGGTGCTGCTCGATGGCGCGGGTGACTTCCGCGGCGAAGCCTTCGCGGTCGACGGCGAGCGCAGAGCCTGCCGGCACGCGATGCTTGTCGCCGGCGCGCATGATAAGTGAGTCGAGCGCGCGCATTTCCTGGTGGAGCAGGCCGACCGCGTTGTGCTCGGCGTCGTCCGAGCGAAAGCTGTTCGAGCACACCATCTCGGCGAGGCGGTCGGTCTCGTGCGCGGGCGTACCGTCGCCGCCGCCGCGCATTTCGCTGAGGCGCACACGACAACCGGCCTCGGCAAGCTGCCAGGCGGCTTCCGAACCGGCGAGGCCGCCGCCGACGATGTGGACGTCGAACTTTTCCGTCATTGCGAGCGAAGCGAAGCAATCCAGAGGGGGCGCGGCTGGATTGCCGCGCGCCTGCGGCGCTCGCAATGACGCGAGTGCGGGACTAAATCCAGTCCATGCGCATCTTCACCATTGGCTACGAAGGCGCGACTGTGTCCGAGTTCATCGCCGCGCTTCAGCAGGCGGGCGTCACCCGCGTGATCGATGTTCGCGCGATCGCCAACTCGCGCCGCCCGGGCTTTTCCAAGACTCCGCTCAGGAACGCACTCGCCGAGGCGGACATCGACTATGTCCACTTGCGCGCGCTCGGCACTCCGGCCGACGGGCGGGCGGCGGCGCGCGCCGGGCGCGATGCCGACCTCGCCCGAATCTACGCCGGACAGCTGGAGCTGCCCGAGGCGATCGCCGAGGCCGCGCAGATGCTGGAACTCGCCCGCGAGCAGCCGACCGCCTTGCTGTGCATGGAGCGCGACCCCGTCCACTGCCACCGGTCGCTGCTGCTCCGGTCGGTCGCTCCGAGCGCCGAGGTCGTCCATCTGTTTGCCTGAGGCGAGGCATGGTATCCGGAACCGCCCGCACAGTGACCAGTTACCCAACAATCCAATGAGCAAGGGAGACGGCGCGATGAGGACCTATGCGATTCTGCTCGGGGGAGCCGCGCTCCTCGCGTCGTGCGCGCCGAGGGAAGCTCCGCCCGCGCCGCCGCCGCCGGTCGACCTCAACAACATGCTGATGGCGCCGGGCTACATGGCCACCGCCGGAAGCAGCGACCAGTTCGAGATCCAGTCGAGCCAGCTGGCGATGCAGATGTCGCAGAACCCCGCGCTGAGGAACCTCGCCAACATGCTGATCGCCGATCACACGCGCTCGACCCAGATGATCGCGGCCGCGGCGCAGTCCGCGGGGCTGGTGCCGCCGCCCCCGGGCCTGCTCCCGCAGCACCAGGCGCTGCTCGACCAGCTTCGCGCGGCTGGTTCCGGCCCGGCCTTCGACATGGCTTTCCGCGACATCCAGATCCAGGCCCATCAGCAGGCGCTTTCGCTGCACCAGAATTATGCGGCGAGCGGCGACGTGCCGGCGCTGCGCGCCGCCGCCGGGCAGATCGTGCCGGTGGTGCAGACACACCTCAACGCGCTGCAGATGCTGAACGTCGCGCCGCCGCCTCCGCCGCCACCCCCGCCGCCGATGCGGCGTTCGGGCGAACGCGGCTAGGAGCAGCCGTCCGGGCCCGCGGGATAGACGAGATGTCCGTCCCGCTCGCGCGCGGCCGGCGTCATCGTCGCTTGCTCGACCCGGCCGTGGCCCATCAGGTGCCGGACGGGAATGCCGCGCAGCAGCAAATAATCGGCGATGATTCTGCGGTGGCAGCGCCACCACACCGCCTCCGAGCACATGATCGCCGTAGGCGTCGCGCCTGACACGTCGAGCAGTTGGTCGAGGCCTGAGATGAAGCCGCCGGAAAGCGCATAATCCGCGTAATTGTGGAAGCTCCGGTTGATCCAGAAACCGTTTATCTCCGGCGGTACGTCGCGTGAGCGGCCGCGTAGCCCGCCGAGCGCGGCGATGCGGGTGTAGCCGATGCCTGACGGAGCGAGCTCCGCGGGTAGGCGATCCTCATTGTATTGCGGGTTGGTGCGCGACCTCGGAACGGTGCGGACGTCGACCACGAGGCCCACTCCGGCGGGATCGAGGATCGCGGTGAACTCGGGAATGGTCCGGGTCGAATGACCGATGGTGAAGACAGGCCCGGGGTCGGCCACCGCCGCCGCTCAGACCGCGGGAAGCTCTTCGGGCGAGGTGTGGCCGTCGAGCAGCGCCTCGATGTCGGGGACCGGACGGCCCGTCATCTCCTTGTTGACGGTGCAGACGATGCGCCGCTCGACTTCCTTGTGGAGGCCGTCCTTGAGCACGCCCAGCGCCTTGGGCGGGGCGACGATCGCGAGCGCCTCGAAGTCGCCCCGGAGCACGCGCGCCTTCAGCTCGTCCGCAGCGTCCTTGATCCAGCGGTCCTCTTCCTGCTGCTGGAAGTCGGGTTCCTCATAGGTCGAGCGGCCGTAGCCGAAGCTCTGCTTCACCGTGCCCGGAGCATCGGTCTTGATCTCTCGATCCTTGCGCTGGTGCTCGCGCGCGTCATGCGATTCGGTGCGAAGGTCGATGTGATTCTCATCGCCGTGGTTGCGGAAGAACAGCATCTTGCGGCCGTCGGCGACGAGGACCAGCGCATCGTGGGGAAGGGGCATGGGGTCGGTTCCTCCGTCTGAGATCGAAGAGGAGAACGCTGACTGACGGCGAGCGGTTGCTGCGGCTCGTCGCACTATCGTTCCTCCCTGCGGCAAAGCGGCGGGGAGGGGAACCATCGAACGGAAATTCGATGGTGGAGGGGTAACTGACTGGGCGCCTTCTACCCCTCCACCATGCTTGGGGAGGAACTCATGCTACTTCGCCTCGGGATCGGCGGGCTTTTCGAGTTCGCTTTCGCCGACGACGGCGCCTTCTTCGGGCGCGATTTCCTCGCCGCCTTCGAGCTCGATCTCTTCCTCCTCGCTCTCTTCGATCTTGGCGACGCTCACCACATGCTCCTCGTCGGCGACGCGGAAGATCGTCACGCCCTGGGTGTTGCGGCCCATGACTCGGATGTCGCCGACGGTGGTGCGGATCATCTTGCCCTGGTCGGTGACCAGCATCAGCGCTTCCCCCTGGTGCGCCGGGAAGGAGGCGACGACGCAGCCGTTCCGCTCGGAGGTGTCGATGTTGGTGATCCCCTGGCCGCCACGGTTGGTGCGGCGATATTCATAGGCCGAGGAGCGCTTGCCGTAGCCGTTCTCGGTCACGGTGAGGATGAACTGCTCCATCTCGGAGAGCTCGGCGATGCGCTCCGCGTCGAGCGGGCAATCGCCTTCCTTGTCGCCCTTCCACGGGGCGAAGCGGAGATAGGCTTCGCGTTCCTCCTGGCTGCGCATGGCGCCGCGGCGGAGGATCGACATGGAAATGACCTCGTCGCCGGCGAGCAGGCGGATTCCGCGCACCCCGGTCGAGGTGCGCGACTGGAATTCGCGGACGTCGGTCGACATGAAGCGGATCGCCTTGCCCTTGCGCGTGGCGAGCAGGACGTCGTCGGCCTCGGTCAGCAGCTCGACGCCGATCAGCCGGTCGGTGGGGTCGGTCTGCTCCTCGCTGTCGTCGCTCTCGGAGCCCTCGGCCGCGCCGGTGCCGAAGCGCATCGCGATCTTGCCGTTCGAGGGGATGTTGGTGAAGGCGGCCATCGAGTTGCGGCGCACCGTCCCGTGGGCGGTCGCGAACATGATGTGCAGCCGGCCCCACTCGGTCTCGTCCTCGGGGAGCGGTAGCACGGTCGAGATGGTCTCGCCCTCCGCCAGCGGGAGGAGGTTGACCATCGGCCGGCCCTTCGTGTTGGGCCCGCCCTCGGGCAGGCGCCACACCTTCATCCGGTAGACCCGGCCTAGGTTGGAGAAGAACAGAACCGGATTGTGGGTCGAGGTGACGAAGAGGTTGGTGACCGCATCCGCTTCCTTGGTCGCCATCCCCGCGCGGCCCTTGCCGCCGCGCTTCTGCTCGCGGAACAAAGCGAGGGGGGTGCGCTTGATGTAGCCGGTCATGGTCACGGTGACGACCATGTCCTCGCGCTCGATCAGGTCCTCGTCCTCGATGCCGTCGGCGGCGGGCGCAAGCTCGGTTACGCGAGGGGTCGCGAACTCCGCCTCGACCTCGTCGAACTCGGCTCGCATCACCTCGTAGAGGCGCGCACGATTAGCAAGGATTTCAAGCAGTTCTCCGATGCTCTTGGCGAGCCCTTCGAGCTCCGAGGCGATCTCGTCGCGGCCCAGCGCGGTGAGGCGGTGCAGCCTGAGCTCGAGGATCGCCCTCACCTGCGCTTCGGACAGCTTGTACTTCTCGCGCTTGCTCTGCGGCTCGACCGCTTCGACGAGGGCGATGTAGGGGCGGATCTGGTCGCCGGCCCATTCGCGCGCGAGCAGTTTCTCGCGGGCCTCGGCGGGGGAGGCCGAGCCGCGGATCAACTTCACCACCTCGTCGAGGTTGGTGACGGCGACGACGAGGCCGAGCAGGATGTGGGCCCGCTCGCGCGCCTTCAGCAGCTCGAACTTCGAGCGGCGGGTGATCACTTCCTCGCGGAACTTGACGAAGCTCTCGATGATGTCGCGGAGGGTCAGCGTCTCGGGGCGACCGCCGCGGATGGCGAGCATGTTCGCCGGAAAGCTCGACTGCGCCGGCGTGTGCCGCCACAGCTGGTTGAGCACGACCTCGGGCGTGGCGTCGCGCTTGAGGTCGATGACGATGCGCACGCCCTCGCGGTTGGACTCGTCGCGAATGTCGCTGACGCCCTCGATGCGCTTGTCCTTGGCCGCTTCGGCGATCTTCTCGACCAGGCCCGACTTGCCGACCTGGTAGGGGATTTCCGTGAGGACGATCGAGCGGCGCTCGCCGCGGCCTTCCTCGACATGGTGGCGGGAACGCAACAGGATCGAGCCGCGGCCGCTGGTGTAGGCCCCGCGGATGCCCGACTGGCCGAGGATGAAGCCGCCGGTGGGGAAGTCCGGGCCCTTCACATGCTCCATCAACCCTTCCGAGCCGATCGCCGGAGCGTCGATGTAGGCGCGGCAGGCGGCGAGCACCTCGCCCAGATTGTGGGGCGGGATGTTGGTCGCCATGCCCACCGCGATTCCGCCGGCGCCGTTGACCAGCAGGTTGGGGAAGCGCGCAGGGAGGACCTGCGGCTCGCGCTCCGACGCGTCGTAATTGGGCTGGAAGTCGACCGTGTCGCGGTCGATGTCGCCCAAAAGGAAGTTGGCGACCTTGGCCAGGCGCGCTTCCGTGTACCGCATGGCGGCGGGCGGGTCGGGGTCCATCGAGCCGAAGTTGCCCTGGCCGTCGATCAGCGGCACACGCATCGACCAGCTCTGGGTCATGCGCGCGAGCGCGTCGTAGATCGCCGCGTCGCCGTGCGGGTGATACTTACCCATGACGTCGCCGACGATGCGGCTCGACTTGCGGTATGGCCGGCCGGCGACATAGCCCGCTTCCTGGCAGGCGAAGAGGATCCGGCGGTGGACCGGCTTGAGGCCGTCGCGAACGTCGGGCAGCGCGCGGCTGACGATGACGCTCATCGCATAGTCGAGGTAGCTGGTCTTCATCTCCTCGACGATGGAGATGGGCGCGATGTCGCGGTCGCCGCCCGACGGCGGGGTGGGACTGTCGTTGCGGTCGTCGACCGGCGGCTGAGTGGCCAAGAAACGATCCTGTGATTAGGGGTGCACGCGAGGGATGCAGCCGGATGCCGCCCCCGTTCCCTTACCTAGTGCATTGTCCCTTCGAGCGCCACCCCGCGCGCGCCCGCGCGCACGCGAGGGCAGGCGGGTTCAATGAGGGTTCAGGCCGCGCCCGTCATTGCTCTTGGCGTGCCCGCCGCCGGGGATTAAGGGCGGCGCCAAGCCATCCCGCCAACTGCATGCTCCCGCACAGGAGACCCGAAGATGAAGCTGAAGATTCACGCCCTTGGAATCGTCCTCGCGTCGAGCGCCGCGCCGGCGTTCGCCCAATATGGCTATTCCGCGCCGCAGCAGCCCCCGCAGGCGACAGCCACCGCCCAGCAGGGCCAGCAGCCCGCGCAGGAGCAGCAGAACGAGCCGAAGATCAAGCCGTCGCCGAAGGCGCTGGAGGCGATCGTCGCTCTGCAGAATGCCGTCCGCGCGAAGGACTGGGCGAGCGTCCCCGAGAAGCTGACCGCCGCCCAGGCCGTCGCCAAGACCAAGGAAGACAAATATCTGATCGGCATCTTCCAGCGCGAGGCCGCGCTGGGCCAGCACGACAATGCCGCGCTGGCCGCCGCGGTGAACGCGATCACCACCTCCGGCTTCGCGCTCGATGCCGAGAAGACCAGCGCGCTGTTCCTCGACCTCGGGGTCCAGCAGTTCAACGCCAACCAGCTGAACGAGGCGGCCGCTTCGTTCGAGCGGGCGGCGCAGGTCAATCCGCGCGACCCGCAGCCGCTCGAGTTCCTTGCGCAGACCAAGTACAAGCTGGGGCAGAAGGCCGACTCCGCTGCCGCATATCAGCGGGCGATCAAGGCTCTCCTCGCCGCGGGCCAGAAGCCGCAAGGCTCGCTCTACAACAATGCCGTCGTCGCGGCCTATGAGGGCAATTCGCCGCTCGCCGTCGAGCTCGCCCGCCAATGGGTCGCGGCCTATCCGAGCGCCGACAGCTGGCGCAACGCCATCGCGATCTACCGCAACATGACCAAGCCCGATGTCGAGGGCACGCTCGACCTGCTGCGGTTGATGCAGGCGACCGGCGCGCTCAGCCAGCCGGCCGACTATAACCTCTACGCGACGGCGGCGGCCGACCAGTCCAACTTCAACGAGGCCAAGGCGGTGATCGACCAGGGTCTCGCGGCGAAGCAGATCGATGCCGCGAGCCCCCTGTTCCGCGACACCATCGCGGGCCTCAAGACCAAGCCGATCGCCACCGAGGCGGACCTCGCGACCGCGGCCAAGACCGCGACCAGCGGGATGGCGCTGCTGCGCATCGGCGACCGTTATTATGCGCTCGGCCAATATGCGAAGGCGGTCGACCTCTACCGCCAGTCGATGGGCAAGCCGGGGGTCGATGCCAACGTCGCCAACCTGCACATCGGGATGGCGCTGGCCCGCGCCGGCGACAAGGCGGGCGCCATGACGGCGCTAAACGCGGTGACCGGCGATCGCGCCGACATCGCGAAATTCTGGCTGCTCTACGTGCAAGGGCGCGCCTGACCCTCGCATTTTTCGACCGAAAGGGGGCGCCGGCAGCTTTTGCCGGCGCCCTTTTTTGTGCCTCCGCGCGTGCTGTCCCGTTTCGGGATGGTTAAGCGCATCCGCCTTAGCGCGATGTAAACCGTAGCTTACAGCCCGTGCTCGGTACGTCTGGAGGATACGGGATACCGGTGCGTTTCGACGATCGCTTGCTGACCGTGTTGAACCAGCCTGCGAGCGACCGCCATGATGCCGCGGTCCGCTGGAGGCAGCTGGTCGACCTCGTCGCGCGCGCGGGGCCCAACAGCTCCAGCCCGACGGTGGTGAAGGCGCTCGAATCGATCCGCGAGGAAGCTGGCAACGTCGAGGAGAGCCTGCGCGCCGCAGCGGCCCGGGCGGTCGCCGCGCTGCCGCTTCCCTTGGGCCTGCTCGAATGTTTCGCCAACGACCGGTTGACGGTGTCCGCTCCGGTTCTGGCCGCCGCCAGCCTCGAGCCCGCGCAATGGCGCGCGCTGCTCGCCGGCGCCGACGAGGAGACCCGCAGGTTCGTCGAGACGCTGCACCCCGAGATTTCGGAAAGCAGGATCGAGGATTCGAGCGAAGCGCTCGTCGAGCGCGCGCCCGAGCCGCCGCCGGCCCCAGCTCCGGCTGTCGCGCCCGCGGGCGCCGGTCCGTCGCTGAGCGACGTCGTCGCGCGGATCGAGCGCCGCCGGCGAAGCCGCGAGCAGCAGCGCGCGGGTGGGCCTCCAGGCCCGGGCCTCGCCGCCGACGGCGGGGCGCCGACGCTGTTCCGCTGGGAATGCGGCCCCTCCGGCGAAATCGCGTGGATTGAGGGCGCTCCGCGCGGCGCGCTCATCGGGCGCACGCTGGCCCGGGTGGAGGACGAATCCGGCGCCCGCGTCGACGAAGAAGCGGTCCGGGCCTTCGCCATGCGCGCGCCGTTCCGCGACGCCAGCTTCCGGCTGCCGGGGGAGGGGCTGGTCTCGGGGGAATGGAAGATCAGCGGCGTGCCGGCGTTCGAGCCGGCGGACGGCCGGTTCGCAGGCTATCGCGGGATCGCGCTTCGCGACGTCCCCGCGCCATCGCCTGAAGCGGAGGCGAGCGAAGTGTTCGCCGATCCCGATTCGCTGCGCGAGCTGGTGCACGAGATCAAGACACCGCTGACCGCGATCATCGGCTTCGCCGAGATCATCGACGGGCAATATTTGGGACCCGCCGACCGCCGCTATCGCGAGCGCGCGGGCGAGATCGTCGGACAGGCGCGGCTCCTGCTCGGCGCCATCGACGACCTCGACTTCGCGGCGAAGATCCATTCGGCCGCGCCAGGCGACGCGCGCCGTGCCGATTTGGGTGACCAGCTCGACGCGCTGGCGCCGACGCTCCGCGAGCTCGCCTCGGCGCGCGGCGTGGAGCTCGAGGTGGCCAGGCCTCCGCGGATGCCGCTGTGCGCGGTCGAGCCGGAGCTTGCCGACCGCTTGCTCTATCGCCTCAGCTCGGCGGTGATCGAGCAAGCCGGCGCGGGCGAGCGGCTACGCCTGGCGCTCGAGGAGGCGAAGGGCGCGTGCCGCTTTTCGATCGGTCGCCCCGCCGCGCTTCGCGGGATCGGCGATGCGCAGCTGTTCGACACCCGCAGTCCCGAAGGCGAGAGCCACGCGCTGGGCGTCGGCTTCTCGCTCAGGCTGGTGCGCGGCCTGGCACGGATCGCGGGGGGCGACCTCGACACTTCGCCTGCGGGAATCGCGCTTCTTCTGCCCACCGCCTGACTTGGCGACGCGGCACTCCACGTCTATCTCACGCAACGCCGGGGCAGGGCCTGTAGCTCAACGGTAGAGCCGGCCGCTCATAACGGCTAGGTTGGAGGTTCGAATCCTTCCGGGCCCACCCGCCTCCACTCCGCCGCGCGGAGCTTCGGCGGGCGAGCTCGAGGGGAACGCGCCTAGGCGGGCTTGCCCGACGAAGCCTTGGCGAAGTCGGGGAGTAGCGCAGCCTGGTAGCGCATCTGCTTTGGGAGCAGAGGGTCGCAGGTTCGAATCCTGTCTCCCCGACCATCCTGCGTCGCTCGCGATGCGAGCTATGCAGGATGCCCTTCGAACCCCGGATCAGGTCCGGAGGAGGTAGGGCGGCTATTGCGTGCGGTTCGCGGCGGCGTTCGACTGGGTGTTGCCGGCATTGTCGTTGCCGGTCCGGTTCTCGATCCTGTCGCCCGTATTCTGCACGTCGTTGCCGATGTCGGCGGCGATGTTCTCGGCGGTGTTGGACACGTCGGCGACCGTGTTCTGGGCCGCGTTCTGGTCATACTGGACGGTGACGGCATTGCCTTCCTTGCTGACGTTGCAGGCGGCGAGCACGAGCACGGCGGGAATCGCGATCAGGATGCGCATGATTTCCTCCTTCTTTGGACGTCCTAACGCCGCTTGGCCCGTTTCGGCTCCGGCTCGATACCGCCCGACAGGACCGCGAGCATTGCCGTCCACGCGGCGACGTTCTGGCGCAGCGTTTCCGGGTCGACCTTGTCGAGCGTGTCGTCGGGCGTGTGGTGGACGTCGAAATAATAGGTCCCGTCCTGGCTGAGGCCGACCGCCGGCACTCCGGCGGCGATCATCGGCCCGATGTCTGAGCCGTCGGCGTCGTC
>DASUXP010000098.1:0-6095 GCA_036377835.1 Sphingomicrobium sp.
CGTCATCACGCTCGACCACATGCGCGCGATGAAGAACATGGCGATCGTCGCCAACATCGGCCACTTCGACAGCGAGATCCAGATCGGCGCGCTGGCCAACATGAAGTGGACCGAGATCAAGCCGCAGGTCGACGAGGTCGAGTTCCCCGACGGCAAGAAGATCATCGTGCTGGCCAAGGGCCGCCTGGTGAACCTCGGCTGCGCGACGGGCCACCCGAGCTTCGTGATGAGCTCGAGCTTCACCAACCAGGTGCTCGCGCAGATCGAGCTATGGACCAAGTCGGAGCAGTACAGGAACGATGTCTATGTCCTGCCCAAGCACCTCGACGAGAAGGTCGCTCGGTTGCATCTCGCCAAGCTCGGCGTGAAGCTCACTCAGCTGAACGACAAGCAGGCGGCCTATATCGGCGTCGCTCCCGAAGGCCCGTTCAAGCCCGATCATTACCGTTATTGAGCGGCCGAATGTCGGCTGGCGGACGTTAACCTTCCTGAATGTTGCATTAAAGTTACACAGGCGGAGGGATTTGCCCGGGGCGGTCGAATAGTAATTCCCTTTTGACGGCGCTTCCCGCACCAAGCGACGGGGAATTTCCGACATATCGAGGGGACCTTCGACCAATGCGCCGATTTAATCCGTTCATCCTTTCCACCGTGTCGATCGCAGCGCTCGCCGCCACGCCGGCGTTCGCGCAGCAGACACAGTCCGACCAGTCGCCTCCGCAGACGCTGACCAGCGAGCAGGAGATCGAATCCGGTCAGAACGCGCAGTGCGACAACCTGCCCGCAGGCGCCGTGCGGCCCGCCGAGTGCGAGTCGATCACGGTCACCGGCACGCGCATCCGCCGCCCGAACCTCGAGTCCCCGCTTCCGGTGACCTCGATCGGCGGCCAGGAATTCTTCGAGACCGGCAACGTGTCGGTCGGCGACACCCTCAACGACCTTCCGGCGCTGCGCAGCACGTTCAGCCAGTCGAACTCGACGCGCTTCCTCGGCACGTCGGGCCTCAACCTGCTGGACCTTCGCGGCCTCGGCACCGCCCGCACCCTGGTGCTGGTCAACGGCCGCCGGCACGTCGGCGGCGACGTGCTCAACACCGGTGTTTCGCCGGACGTGAACACCTTCCCGACCGACCTCATCGAGCGCGTCGACGTGGTGACGGGCGGCAACTCGGCCGTGTACGGCTCGGACGCCATCGCGGGCGTCGTCAACTTCGTCCTGAAGCAGGACTATCACGGCATCCAGCTCCGCGCCCAGGGCGGTCAGAGCAAGTATGGCGACTATGGCTCCTACTTCATCTCCGGCCTCGCCGGGCGCAACTTCGCCGACGGCCGCGGCAACGTCGCCATCAACGTCGAATACGCGCGCCAGGACGATGCCTTCGCGCAGGGCCGTCCTTGGCTCCGCGAGCAGGCCGGCTTCCTCGCCGTCGACTCCGACCCGGGCGGACTTCCGCAGGGTTCGGACGGCATTCCGGACAACCTCTTCTTCCGCGACATCCGCAGTGCCAGCCTTTCCAGCACCGGCACCGTCCGTTTCGGCGGAACGATTCTCGCCGGTCAGGGTGCCGGCGGCGTTTCCGGCCTGAATTGCGGACCGGTTACCAACGGAACCGGCTCCTCGGCCTTCTACAACTGCCCCTACAACTTCACCACGGACGGGCAGCTGATCCCGATCACGGGCGACCGTGTCGGCCTCGGCCCGACGGGCAGCTTCATCGGCGGCAACGGCTACAACCGTAACGGCGGACGCCTGCTCCAGCTCGCGCCGCAGCTCGACCGGATCAACGTCAACCTGATCGCGCACTTCGACGTTTCGCCGGCCTTGACTCCGTTCGTCGAGGCGAAGTTCTCGCGTTCGGATTCGTCGGGCACCGGCGGCAACGGTCCGTCGTTCATTACCGGCAGCGCCAACTTCGACCCGCTGCAGTTCCACTTCAATCCGGGCGGCGTCGGGCCGTCCCCGACCGGTGTGCTTCCGAGCACGGGTCGCACGTTCCTGACCGGTCCGGGCAACCGCGAAGCCATTGCGCTCAACAACCCGTTCCTGGACCCGGCCGCGTCGTCGTTCATCGCGAGCCAGATCCTCGCGAGCGGCGTCAACCCGTGCACCTTCTCGCGGTTGAGCGACCTGGATATCACCCGGATCAACAACGGTTCGTTCCGCTTCTGCCTGCGTGAGAACCTCGAGGGCCTGGGTGAGCGCCGCGAGGAAGCGCGTCGTGACACCTTCCGTATCGTCGGGGGCGTCCGCGGCGACTTCAACGACGACTGGCACTATGAAGTGTCGCTCGACTACGGCCATCTCAAGGAAAAGACGAAGATCTTCGGCAACCTCAACTCGCAGAGGTTGCTCCTTGCCAACGACGCGGTTCGCGACCCGGTGACCGGCAATATCGTCTGCGCCGCGCAGATCGATCCGAGCCGCGCCATCGGCGGAACGGGCTGGTACTACAGCTACCTGAACGAATATTTCGGGTACGATTATCGGGCGGAATCGTTTGCGGCCGCCCAGGCTCGCCTGCAGGCCGATATCGACGCCTGCACGCCGATCAACCCGCTCGGTGGCCAGTTCACCGACGCGCAGCGCGCCTACCTGCTGCAGGATATCGCGGCCAAGGGCTCGGCGTCCCAGTTCGACGCGCTCGCGTTCGTCTCCGGCGACACCAGCGAGTTCTTCAACCTGTGGGGCGGTCCGATCGGCTTCGTGATCGGCGCCGAGTATCGCGAGAACAACGTGACGTACCAGCAGGACGAGCTCGTCGAGCTGGCCTACACGTTCTACAACGCGATCCCCGGCTTCCACGCTCCGAAGGAGAAGGTGAAGGAAGCGTTCGGCGAAATCAGCATCCCGATCGTCAACAACAAGCCCTTCGCGCATGAGCTCGAGATCGACGCGGCGGCCCGCATTTCCGACTACAACATCGGCAACACGGGCAGCGTCTGGGCGTACAACCTGACGGGCGTTTACGCGCCGGTCCGGGATATCCGCTTCCGCGCCAACTATGCGCGAGCGGTCCGTGCGCCGAACCAGGTCGAATTGTTCTCGCCGGCAGGCCAGAACTTCGCTCCGGGATTCAGCGATCCGTGCTCAGCGGTGAACATCGGCAATGGCACGGAATTCCGTGCGGCGAACTGCGCCGCGGCGGGGCGCCCGACGGGTTACGACTTCCGTTACTCGTCCTCGCTCGGCTTCTTCAGCGGCGGCAACCCGGACCTCGAGGCGGAAACATCGGACAGCTATACCTACGGCTTCGTCCTGACGCCGCGGTGGGTCCCGGGCTTCTCGGTCTCGGCGGACTATTACAACATCAAGGTCAAGAACTCGATCGCGTTCGTGTCCGCCCAGGCGATCGTCAACGCCTGCTACGACCAGCCGTCGTTCCCGAACGTCTTCTGCAACCAGTTCGAGCGTGCCGGATCCGGTGGCGGCCCGCACGGCGAGCAGGAGTTCCAGATCATCGAGAACAGCCTGCTGGCCGGTCCGCTCAACTACGCCAAGCTGACCGCTCGCGGCATCGATACCGAGGTGGCCTATCGCGGCCGCCTGGGACCGGGCCGGCTCGACACGCGCTTCACCTACACGCACGTGCTCGACCGCTCGAACTTCGTGTCCACCACGGACCCGAACTTCGAGAACCAGCAGCTGGTGGAACTCGGCGATCCGCAGGACGCGTTCAACTGGAACACTTCGTACAAGTGGAACCGGTTCACGCTCGGCTACCAGATGCGCTACATCAGCAAGCAGGTGCTGAACGTCTATGAAGACTTCTTCAGCGTCCAGGGCCGCGATCCGCAGAACGCCGACTTTGCGGACCGCCGCTTCTATCCGCACCGCTTCTACCACGACGTGCGTTTTGGTGTGGATATCGGGCCGAAGTACAATTTCTACCTCGGCGTCGACAACCTGACGAACACCCATCCGCCGCTCGGCCTCACCGGCACCGGCGGGGGCAGCTCGATCTACGACAACCGCGGCCGCTTCGTTTACGGTGGCGTGCTCGCGAAGTTCTGATCGGCTGGAACTTCAACACTTCGAGGGCCGGAGCGTCATGCTCCGGCCCTTTTTGTTTGTGCGCGCCAGCCTTTCGTGATGAGACGCGCGCGTGTCCGAGGTCGAGCAGGCGCATCAACTCGTAGCGGCGGGGCAGCCCCGGCGCGGGGCGGAGCTGCTTGGTCGCGCCGCCGCGCGGGGTGATGACGAGGCGGCGCTGGAGCTCGCCATCTGGCTGCTCGAAGGCCGGCTCGTGCCGCGCGATCTCGCCGCCGCGCGCGAGCAGTTCCGCCACGCCGGCGAGCTCGGCAGCATTCCCGGGCTCAATGTCCATATCGCCTTCCTCGCCAACGGGATCGGCGGCGCGGCGGATTGGAGCGCGGCGCTTGAGCTGCTTCGCGATTTGGGCATGCGCGATCCCCTGGCCGAACGCCAGCTCGCGCTGATCGAGGCGATGGACCTGCCGCCCGAGGGCTATCCGGCATCGCCTCCGCAAGGTCAGCAACTCAGCGATCGACCCCAGGCGCGGACGTTCGAGCGCCTGCTTTCGAACGAAGAATGCGCCTATGTAATCGAGCGCGCCCGTCCGTTGCTGCAGCCGTCTGTGATCGTCGATCCTTCGACCGGGCAGATGCGCCCGCACCCGGTGCGCACGTCGGAGGGCGCCGCTTTCCCCTGGGCGTCCGAGGACCTGGTGATCAGCGCCATCAACCGGCGCATCGCGGCGGCGAGCGGCACCGACGTCGTCCAGGGCGAGCCGCTGCAGGTGCTGCGTTATTGGCCGGGGCAGGAATATCGCCCGCATTTCGATGCTCTGCCGACGGGCGAGAACCAGCGGATCGTGACGGTCCTCGTTTATCTCAACGACGGGTACAAGGGCGGCGAAACCGAATTCACGCGCACCGGCGTCCGCTTCGCCGGCCGCACTGGCGACGCCTTGCTGTTCCGCAACGCGCTCGCCGATGGCGCTCCCGACGACATGTCCCAGCATGCCGGGCTGCCGGTGCGCTCCGGCGAGAAGCTGATCGCCACCCGTTGGATCCGCGAGCGGCGCTTCGGCCCGTCCTGAAGGTTTTTCCTTCTGTTGAAGGCCGATAAGCGCCATGACGTGCTGATGGGTGCGGGGGACGGCGGCCGATGAGGGGCTATTCCGCGGTGGAGATCGCGGTCGTTGCATTTGCCTTGCTGTGGCTCGGCATCGCCGCGTTCCTCGCGGTGCTCGCCGGACGCCGCTTCCGCCTGGCGGAGGAGGTGCTCGGAGCGGCGCGGGCGAATGCCGCCTTGCTCGCCGCGACGCCCGTTCGTCCGCTCGTCGTCCGGCCCGATTTGCGGATCGAGGTCGACGCCCAGCTGCTGCGCGATCTCGGGATTCGCGCGCCGCCCGCGCGGCTTGCCGACCTCTCCGGCGAGGAGAGCGGAATTGTCAGCGACGACCTCGACGCCCTCGCCGCCGACATCGAGACGGCCCGCGCCTCGGCCGGACAGGTCTCGCGCAAGGTTCGCGCCAGCGGGTCGAGCCGGGTGTTCGACGTTCGCGGCGGTCCGGCCCCGGCCCCGGAGCCGCCGGGGACGGTGCTGCTGTGGTTCTTCGACACCAGCAATGCTGAGGAAGAGCGGGCAAAGCTCTCGCTGCGCCTGCGGCAGACCGAGGGTGCGCTCGATTCCCTCACGCACCTGATCGAGGCGGCGCCCTTTCCGATGTGGTACCGCGGGCCGGACCTCAAGCTCGGGCTGGTCAACAGCGCCTTCGTCGAGGCGGTCGAGGGGCGCGATGCGGGCGACGTGATCGCGCGCGGGGCCGAGCTGATCGACGAGCAGGGCGAGAACAGCCCGATCGCGACCGCGCAGAAGGCGCTCGAGACGGAGCGCATCCAGTCCCAGATGCAGCCAGCGATCATTCGCGGCGAACGGCGCATGTTGCGCATCGTCAACGTGCCGCTGTCGAGCGGCGCGGTGGCGGGCTTCGCGGTGGACGTCCAGGACCTCGAGGATGCACGGGCGGAGCTTGCCCGGCACATCGATTCGCAGCGCGAGCTCGCCGACCGGATGACGGCGGGGACCGCGCTGTTCGACGCCGACCGCAACCTCGGCTTCTTCAACCGGCC
>DASUXP010000099.1:0-3217 GCA_036377835.1 Sphingomicrobium sp.
AGCCGCGCGATCCCGAGATCGGCCATGAAAAGTCTCCCGATGTCACGGCGTCCCCCCGCCGTTTTCGATTACAGTTCCGTAACGGAAACCCGCCGTGTCGGCAATTCGACTTTCGACGGATTGCCGAGATTTTTCAATACCTGAGCGCTGCCGCGCCCCATGTAAAGCCACCACCCATCGCTTCCAGCACGACGACGTCGCCGCGCTGGATTCTCCCGTCCCGGACGGCCGTGTCGAAGGCCAGCGGAACGGACGCCGCCGACGTATTGGCATGCCGGTCGACGGTGACGACAACCTTTTCCGACGGAAGGCCGAGTTTCTTCGCCGTAGCGTCGAGAATCCGGGCGTTCGCCTGGTGCGGGACGACCCAGTCGACGTCGGCCGACGTAAGCCCGGCGGCCTCCAGCACTTCGTTCATCACTTCGGCCAAGTTCACGACGGCGTGGCGGAAGACCTCGCGGCCCTTCATCCTGAGCTTGCCGACGGTGCCGGTGGTCGAGGGCCCGCCGTCGACGAACAGCAAATCGTTGTGGCGGCCGTCGGCGTGGAGGCGGGTGGCGAGGATGCCGCCGTCGGTCTCCTCGGCGGCGAGCACCAGCGCGCCGGCGCCATCGCCGAACAGGACGCAGGTCCCGCGGTCCTCCCAGTCGAGGATCCGGCTGAACGTCTCCGCGCCGATGACCAGCGCGCGCCTGGCATTGCCCGAGCGGAGCATCGAGTCGGCGACCGAGAGCGCATAGAGGAAGCCGGTGCAGACGGCGTGGACGTCGAAGGCGATGCAGTCGTCGATGCCGAGCGCCGCCTGGACCTTGGTCGCCGACGAGGGGAAGGTCTGATCGGGCGTGGCCGTGGCGAGGACGATGAGATCGATGCTACCCGCCTCGACGCCGGCATGCTCCAGCGCTCGGCGCGCGGCGTCCGTGGCGAGGCTCGCCGTGGTTTCGCCGTCGCCGGCGACGTAGCGGCTGCGAATGCCCGTGCGCTCGACGATCCACGCGTCGGTGGTGTCGACGGTCTGCGCCAGCTCGTCATTGTCGACGCGCCGCTCGGGAAGGGCGGAGCCGACTCCAAGGACGACCGAATGGAGGCTCACTTCACCCCCTCGTTGTTGAAGGCGTGGGCGCGGAAATTGTCGAGGTCGTCGCCGATCTTGCGGGTGATGTCGTTGCGCACCATCCGCGCGGCGACTCCGATGGCGTTGGCGACGCCCTTGGGATTGGCGCCGCCGTGGCTTTTCACGACGAGGCCGTTCAAACCGAGGAAGACCGCGCCGTTGTGGTTGTTGGGGTCGAGGTGGACCTTCAAGAGGTTGAGCGCGGGCTGCGACAAAGCGAAGCCGGCCTTGGAGCGGAGCGAGCTCTTGAAGGCGCGGCGCAGGAGGTCGGTTACGAAGCGCGCGGTACCCTCGGCCGTCTTGAGCGCGATGTTGCCGGAGAAGCCGTCGGTGACGACCACGTCGACCGCTCCGCGCGACAGCTGGTCGCCCTCGGTGAAGCCGTCGAACTTCAGCGGCAAATAATCGGCCTCGCGCAGAAGCGCGGCGGCTTCCTTCAATTCGTCGGTGCCCTTCAGCTCCTCGGTGCCGATGTTGAGCAGCTTCACGCGGGGCTTGGAAATTCCGAGCACGCAGCGGGCATAGGCCGCGCCCATGACCGCGAACTGAACCAGGTTCTGCGCGTCGCACTCGGTATTGGCGCCGAGGTCGAGCATGATGACGTCGGTGTCGCCGAGCGTCGGGAGCAGCGCGGCGAGCGCCGGACGGTCGATGCCCGGCATGGTCCTGAGCGCGAGCTTGGACATGGCCATCAGCGCGCCGGTGTTGCCGCCACAGACCGCGGCGTCGGCGTTGGCTTCCTTCACGGCGTTGATCGCCATGCCCATCGAGGTGGTGCGGGCGCGGCGGATCGCCTGGCTCGGCTTCTCGCTCGCCGCGATCTGCTCGGGCGAATGGACGATGGAGACGCAGTCGCGAAGGTCGGGGTGGCGGTCGAGCTCGGCGCGGACCGGCGCTTCGTCGCCGAACACGACGAACTCCAGCGCCGGGTCCTTGCGCCGGGCGCGCGAAGCGCCGGCGATCATCGCCGCCGGGCCGCTGTCGCCGCCCATTGCGTCGATCGCGATGCGTGGGCCCCCGGTCATGATGGAGGCGTTCGTGCCTTAGGCCTCGGGCGAGTGAATCTCGCGGCCGTTATAATGGCCGCAGGCCTGGCACAGATTGTGCGGCAGCTTCAATTCGCCGCAGTTCGGGCACTCCTGGAACTGGGTCGGCTTCAGCGCGTGGTGGCTGCGGCGCATGTTCCGCTTGGAGGGCGAGGTTTTTCTCTTGGGGACAGCCATTGCGGCACCTTCGATCAAAAATAAAAATGGCGACGATCTGCGCCTCGTTTCAGCAGGATACCCCACCGCGGCAGCCGGATCGTCGCGAACCGCGGCTCCTATAGCGGATGGGGCCGGGGAAGCAAGCGGGCAGGGATGCGAGCGATGCGGACGTAATGTCGGGTGGACCCATTGCGGACACTCGATGGCTGCCGCACAGTTGTCCAGCGATGCGCGCAGGAATGATTGTGTTTCTAATTTTGGCCGCTTGCGGGCAACGGAGCACCCCTGTCCAATGGAAAACGGCTTACAGCGCCGCCGAGTGTAAAGCGCTCACCGAACGCGACGCCTTCCTGCAGCGATGTTACGGTGGCAAGGACTTCGCGGATGAAAACTACGTCGGCGATTTAAAATGCATGCCTTACTCGCCACCACAGCATTTCACGGGTGTTTGGGTCCTGGATCTTGAGTATTCCGCATTCTTTCCCAACGCCACCAGCTACAAGGAACCTCAAGACCGAGCGGATTGGATATGGCTCAGAGCGGAACCACCGCCGTCGTCTGATGTAATAGCCGCTGGCCAAGGTGCAGGAACCCGCGCGTACGCAGTTGACCTTATCGGCCGCCGGTCCCTTTGCGAGTTCAACTACGGTCACATGGGCGCGGCGCCACAAGAAGTGATTGCCGAGCGCATTATCGCGATGCGCCCGCTGCCTGTTCCCCGCCAGTAATTCCCGTCTGCCGGTGCGGCCCTTACGCCGCCAGCGCCGCATCGCCGACGAACGGGTTGGTCGCGCGTTCGTGGCCGAAGGTGGACATCGGGCCGTGGCCGGGGACGAAGGCGGTGTCGTCGCCCATCGGCCAGAGCTTGTCGGTGATCGAGCGGATCAGCTGTTCCTGG
>DASUXP010000100.1:0-4963 GCA_036377835.1 Sphingomicrobium sp.
GTGCCGCGGGCAACGTCGCCGAACAGCACCGGATAGCCGGCCGCGCGGCCATGCCGCATGGTGTCGGTGTCGGCATCGATGGCGATATAATCGTGTCCGTGGCGGGCGAGCATGTCGGCGACGATGCGCCCGACCCGGCCGAAACCGACGATGACCGCCTTGGGGCCGCCGCCCTGCTGGAGCGCTTCGGCGAGCGCGGCTTCGCCGTCATGGTCGACGCGGCGGGCCGCGATGCGCCCGACCTTGCCGAGGATCGGGGTGATGGTCAGGCCGAGCGCGGTGACGATCTGCCAGAAAGCCGCAGTCTCGGGCCGGATCAGCTGGGCCGCGGTCGCCGAGGCGAGCACGATCAGGGTCGTTTCGGACGGCGACGCCATCAGCACGCCCGTCTCCGCGGCGACGGCCGTCCGGCTGCCGCTCAGGCGGAGCAGCCCGCCGGTGACGATCATCTTCACCGCGAGCACGGCGACGAGCGCCACCACGATCGTCCGCCAGTTGGTCGCCACCAGTGGAAGGTCGACGCTCATGCCCACCGTGATGAGGAAGATTCCGAGCCCGAGGCCGCGGAACGGCGCGGTGATCACCTCGACCTCGCCGCGATAATCGGTCTCCGCGATGACGATTCCGGCGATAAGCGCGCCGAGGACGGCGGAAAAGCCGATCGCCGAGGTGACCAGGCTGGCGACGATCACCACGAGCAGGCAGGCGGCGAGGAAGACTTCGGGGTTCTTGGTCCGCGCCGCCTGGGCGAACAGGATCGGGAGCAGCAGCCGCCCGCCGAACAGCATCCCGACCGCGACCGCTCCGCCGAGCAGCAGCGTTCCCAGCAGCGGCCCGACGCCCGCCGTCGCGGTCGGGGCCATCGCACCCAGCGCGAACACGATCGGCACCAGCGCCACGTCCTCGAACAGCAGCATCCCGAGCGCGGCACGCCCCACGGCCGAGCGGGCGCCGACCAGCGGCAAGACGATCGCCGTCGAGGACAAAGCGAGCGCGAGGCCGAGCGCGATCGCGCCGGGAATGCCCTGGCCGATGAAGTGCAGGCCGGCGCCGATGATCACCGCGCAGCCGATGAGCTCGGCGGCGCCCACCCCGAAGACGGTGCGGCGCATCGACCACAAGCGCCGCAACGACAGCTCGAGGCCGATGGAGAAGAGCAAAAGGACGATGCCGAGCTCGGCGAAAGGCTCGATCCGATGGGCGTCGGAGATGGTGATGTAGTGGAGCCAGGGGTTGTCGGCGGCCAGCGCGCCGAGCCCGGCCGGGCCGACGAGAATGCCGATGAGGATGAAGCCGATGATCGGGCTGATGCGGATCCGAGCGAAGGCGGGAATGACGATCCCCGCCGCGCCGAGGATCACCAGTGCATCGCTGAAGCCGGAGGTAGAGAATTCGCTGTCCACGCGAATTCCTCCCTATCGCGCAGCGATGGGGAGGGGAACCAGCGTAGCCGGTGCAGGGGTAATCGGCTCGGAGGTAGTAACCCTTCCACCATCCAATCTGCGTTGAATGGTTCCCCTCCCCACGAGCGGTGCTCGCGGGAAGGAATTAGATGGTGACGTCATGCCGTCGCCGGTTCGCCCCAGTCGGCCATCGCCGCTTCGAGGTTCTTGACGATCGCCTCGAAGAATTGCTCGGTGGTCATCCACGCTTGCTCGGGGCCGACCAGGATCGCGAGGTCCTTGGTCATCTGCCCGCCCTCGACCGTCTCGACGCACACGCGCTCGAGCGTTTCGGCGAAGCGCACTACGTCCGGCGTATCGTCGAACTTGCCGCGATACTTGAGGCCGCCGGTCCAGGCGAAGATCGAGGCGATCGGGTTGGTCGAGGTCGCCTTGCCCTGCTGGTGCATGCGATAGTGTCGCGTGACGGTGCCGTGCGCCGCTTCCGCCTCCACGGTCGTGCCGTCGGGGCTCATCAGCACGGAGGTCATCAGGCCCAGCGAGCCGAAACCCTGCGCCACCTGGTCCGACTGCACGTCGCCGTCGTAATTCTTGCAGGCCCAGACGAACTTGCCGCTCCACTTCAGTGCCGAAGCGACCATGTCGTCGATCAGGCGATGCTGATATTCGATACCAGCTTTCTCGAACTTCGCCTTGTATTCCTTGTCGTAAATCTCCTGGAAGATGTCCTTGAAGCGCCCGTCATAGGCCTTGAGGATGGTATTCTTCGTCGAGAGATAGAGGGGCCAGCCGCGGCCCAAGGCATAGTTGAAGCAGGCATGGGCGAAGTCGCGGATCGCCGCGTCGAGGTTGTACATGCCCATGGCGACCCCCGAGCCGGGAAAGTCGAACACCTCGAACTCGAGCTCCTGGCCGTCGGTGCCAACCCATTTCATGGTCAGCCTGCCGGGGCCGGGGACGCGGAAGTCGGTGGCCTTGTACTGGTCGCCGAAGGCGTGGCGGCCGACGACGATCGGGTCGGTCCAGCCGGGGATCAGCCGCGGCACGTTGGCGATGACAATCGGCTCGCGGAAGATGACACCGCCGAGAATGTTGCGGATGGTGCCGTTGGGCGACTTCCACATCTTCTTGAGTTTGAATTCCTCGACCCGCGCCTCGTCGGGGGTGATGGTCGCGCATTTCACGCCGACGCCATGCTGCTTGATCGCATTGGCGGCATCGACGGTGACCTGGTCCTCGGTCGCGTCGCGGTTCTCGATCGACAGGTCGAAATAGAGAAGGTCGACGTCGAGGTACGGCTGGACCAGGCGCTCGCGGATCCACTGCCAGATGATGCGGGTCATCTCGTCGCCGTCGAGCTCGACGACGGGGTTCTTCACCTTGATCTTGGCCATGCGCTTTCCTGCGATTTGGGGATTGGCGCGGGCATTAGGATGCACGCCGCGCTCGTGCAACCGCGGCGTTGTGCGGGGGGCGAGGCCGCTTTAAGGGGTCGGCGATGCCCGCGCTCGAGAAGCCCGACAGCCCGATCACCACCAACGTCAAGTGGCGCTTCCCCTCGGTGCACCCAGAGGGGCGCAAGTTCGTCGTCGGCGCCGCCTTCATCACCGCGCTGGTCTATTTCGGGCTCAGCCATTTCTTCGGCTGGCTGCTGGTCGGCCTCACCATCTGGACGGCGGCCTTTTTTCGCGATCCCATCCGCACCACGCCGCGCGGCGACAAGCTGATCGTCGCCCCCGCCGACGGGCTCGTCACCATGATCGCGAAGGTCCCGCCGCCGCCCGAGATGCGTGGCCCGGACGCGCTTGCGGACGCCGAATATACCCGCGTTTCGATCTTCATGAGCGTGTTCGACGTGCACATCAATCGCGCGCCGATCGCCGGACGCGTGCGGCGGGTCGCGTACGTGCCGGGCAAGTTCATAAATGCCGACCTCGACAAGGCGAGCGAGGATAACGAGCGGCAGCACATGCTGGTTGAAGGGGCCGACGGCCTGAGGATCGGGTTCACGCAGATTGCCGGGTTGGTCGCCCGCCGCATCCTCGCCTTCGTGCGCGAAGGCGACCTCGTCGAAGCGGGGCAACGCATCGGCCTCATCCGCTTCGGTAGCCGGGTCGATGTCTATTTGCCCGCCGGCACGGGCCCGCGGGTGCTTCTGGGGCAGCGGACGATCGCCGGCGAGACCGTGATCGCCGAGGTCGGGGTGGATCCGGCACTGACCGGGACCAGCCAGTGACCGACGACCGGGAACCGCGCGGAATTCCGTTCCGCGCGATGATCCCGAACGCCATCACCGCGCTGGCGCTGTGCCTCGGCCTCACCGGGGTCAGCCTCGCGATCGGCGGTGAATGGGAGAAGGCCCTGGGCTCGATCGTGCTCGCCGGCGTGCTCGACGGGCTCGACGGGCGCATCGCGCGGCTGCTGAGGGCGCAAAGCAAGTTCGGGGCGGAGCTCGATTCGCTCTCCGACAATATCGCCTTCGGCACCGCTCCGGCGCTGATCCTGTTCCTGTGGTCGCTGCAGACGGCGCCGCGCTTCGGGTGGATCGCGGCACTGGCGCTGGCGGTTTGCTGCGCATTGCGGCTCGCCCGTTTCAATGCGCGGCTGGACGCCGCCGAGCAGCCGCACAAGTCGGCGGGCTTCAATACCGGAGTTCCGGCCCCCGCGGGCGCCGGTCTCGCCTTCGTTCCGATGTTCCTGTGGCTGATCACCGGCAATTCGCTGTTTCGCGAATGGCAGCCGGTCATGGCCTGGACGCTGGTGATCGCCGCGCTGATGATCTCCAGCCTGCCAACCTACAGCTGGTCGTCGATCCGCGTCCGCCGCGACTGGCGATTGTTCGCGCTTGCCGGGGTGGCGCTGCTCGGTGCGGCGCTGGTCCGGGCGCCGTGGATCACGCTGCTCGCGCTGGCCGCGATCTACCTGGCGATGATCCCGTTCGCGCTGGTCAGCTACGCCAAGGTCAAGCGGCGGCGCGCCACCGCGGCTCAGCGCGCATAGGCTGCCGCACGCGCGGACGCGCCTGCAGGCGCATCGGGCTCAATGCCGTCGCGGGCTGCAGCGTCCTGCCCTCGAGGGCAGCGGCGATCTTGGCGCCGCTTTCCTCGAGGATCGCGGCACCCAGGACCACGAGGAGCCACAAGGTGGCGAGGAAGGCGAGGGTGCCCAGAGCTGCAATCATCGCATCTTGTCCTTCTTGGGAGCGCCTAACCGGACCGGACCTCTTTTGTTCCAGCCGGGCATCGGCCCGCTCGGGTGAGACAAGCAAATGTTCCTCTTTTGTTCTCATCTGTCAAGAGGGCGCGGCGAGGATCGGCCAAGGTCTTGAAAGCACGCCGGTCTTCGACTAGGTGGCGCGGCATCCCGCAGACGGAGCTGACATACCGGTGCCGGCCGAACGGCCGGTGACATGGCTCCGTCGAGGCAGAACCGGAAGGAGAAAGACTATGGCGGCCACGGTCGTCACCATGCAGCAATTGCTCGAGGCCGGAGCGCATTTCGGCCACCAGACCCACCGCTGGAACCCCAAGATGAAGCCGTACATCTTCGGCGACCGCAAC
>DASUXP010000101.1:0-14075 GCA_036377835.1 Sphingomicrobium sp.
TCGGCCAAGAGCACGCCGAGGATGCCGAACAAGGCGCCCATCAAGAGCTGCATGGCGAGGACGATCGCGGGGGCGAGGTCGACCGTGCGCCGGGCGATGTAGGGCACGACCAGATAGCCGTCGATGTTCTGCACGAAGAAATAGACGAAGATGGCATAGACGCCCTGGTGGGCGCCGGCGCTGAAGCCGACCGCGACCATCAGCACGCCGGAAGTGATCGCGCCGATATTGGGGATGAAGGCGAGGAGGCCGGTGAGCAGGCCGAGCAGCGCCGCCATGGGCACGCCGCCGAGCGACAGCATGACCCAGGTGAAGACGCCCTCGAAGATCATCCCGACGAGGCGCCCGAAGAGCAACCGGCGAAGGGTGAAGCCGACATGCTCGGCGATTCGGTAGAAGCCGGCGCGGTGCCTGAGCGGCAGCATCCAGGCGATCCCGCGGTCGTAGATCCTGGGCTCGGCGGCGAGGAAGATGCCGATGACGATCATCGCAATTACGCTGGTGACGGCGCCGATGGCGCTGCCGAGGGCGCTGGTCAGGCGCCCGACCGAGCCGAGCAGCTGGGTCCCGATATTGCCCGGCTGGCCCTGCGGAAGGAGGCCGAGCGAGGCGATGAAGGCCATCAGCCGCTCGAACTGCTCGGTGACGACGATACGCAGCGCCTCGGCCTGGGCGGCGATGGTGGTCCCGGCGAGCCAGAATACCCAGCCGATGAACCCGAAGCCGAGGACGATGGTGAGGAGCAGCCGCCAGGCGCGGGGGATCGGCAGCCAGCGGCCGAGCAGCCGGGTGCCGCCGTCAAGGAAGACGGCGAAGATCGCCCCGCCGAGGATCAGCAGCAGCGGCTGGGCAAGGACGATGATGCCGATAATGGCCAGCGCCATTCCGAACCACACCGCGGCCTTCGCCATTTCGCGGCGGATGAGGGGGTCGCGGAACTCCGCCGGCCCGGGCCGCTCGATGTGCGGCTCGACGGTCGGCGGTTGCCGCTGCGCCATCAATTATGCCTGAGCGAGGTCCCGGCGCGTCCGGAGCGGAACGCCTCGAACCAGGTGAACGGGTTCCACCAGACGGTGGTGCCGTCCAGCGAGAAGGTGATGAACTCGGCGCGGCCGCCGATATTCTCCCACGGCACCGGGCCGCCAAGGCCGCCGCTCAGTTCGGGCACGCGGCTGTCGGCGCTGTCGTCGCGGTTGTCGCCCATCAGCCACAGGTGGTCGGCGGGGACCCGGATCGGGCCGAAATTGTCCTCGCTCGAGCGGCCGAGCTCGACCGTGTCGTAGGAGCGGCCGCCGGGCAGGGTCTCGCGGACGACAGGCACGCGGCAATAGGGTTGACCGTCCGTGCCGGTGACGCGGTAATTGAACAGCGCCGGGTCGTGGTCCGAGCCGCAGGGCGAGTTGACGTCGATCGGGATCATCGCCGGAGCGCGCCATTCGCGCTTCACCGGCTTGCCGTTGATGAACAATGTGCCGTCGCGCATGCGAAGGATGTCGCCGGGAAGGCCGATCACGCGCTTGATGTAGTCGGTGCGGGTGCCGGGCGGGGTGACGATGACGATGTCGCCGCGCTCCGGCATCTTGCCGAGCAGGCGCCCGCGCCAGTGGGGGAAGATGTGGAAGCTGGGCGACACCCACGACCATCCGTAGGGATATTTGGTGACCACCAGCCGGTCGCCGGTGAGCAGCCCCGGCATCATCGATTCCGACGGGATGTAGAAGGGCTTGGCGATGAAGCTGTGGAAGGCGAGGACCGCGACGAGCACCCAGAACAGGCCCTTGATCTCGCGCCACACGGCGGAGCCCTTGTCATCTTTCTTCTCGGCGGGCGGGACGGCGGCGGTTTCGCTGCCAGCCTCGGGAACGGTATCGGTCAACAGGTCAGGGCTCCAGCTTGCGAGCGACGAGGATCACGAAGGCCTGGGCCCAAGGGTGTTCGTCGGTCAGAGTCAAATATATGTCGATGGCGTGGCCGTCCGGCGCAAGGGCGTCAAGCCGCGCCCTGGCGCCGCCGGTCAGCTGTAGCGTGGGCGCGCCTGACGGCAGATTAACGACGCCGATGTCCTTCATGTAGACGCCGCGCTTGAACCCGGTGCCGACCGCCTTGGAGAAAGCCTCCTTGGCGGCGAAGCGCTTGGCCAGCGTGCCCGCAGCGGTGAACGGGCGCGAGGCGGCTTTCGCTTTCTCGGCGTCGGTGAAGGCGCGGTCGAGGAACTTGTCGCCCCACCGGTCGAGCGACTTCTGGATGCGCTCGATGTTGCACAGGTCCGAGCCGATGCCGACGATCATTGCACGCCCGTGACCGCGAACGAGAGGAAAGCCGCGATCGAAAGCGCCGCCCAGCCGAGCAAGGCGCGGATCGCCCGCTTGCGCTCGCCGCGCCGGGCGAAAAGGATTCCGCTGACGGTTCCGACGAGGGTGAGGAGCGGCTGCGCGAGCGCTTGCAGCAAGGACGGGAGGTGACTCGTCCACGGATCGCAGCGCGCCGGGCCGCCGAGGTTGAAACAGTAAAGCAGCCCGACGATGACCGCGGCGCAATAGATCCCGAAACCCAAGGCCGCGATGTTGGCCGCGAAGGCGAGGCGCAGGCCCCAGTCGGGCCGGCGCGCGGGCGGCATGGCGCGGTTCATCCCTCCGCCTCGTCCATCGGGTCGGAGCCGGGGCCGGGCATCGACTCAGATGATCCCGAGCAGGCCGAACAGCAGGATGCTGGCCGGGACCGGCGCCCAGATCAGGGTCTTCGCCATGGACGGCTTGCCTGCGCGCCATTGCATCCAGGCGGCGGCGCCGAGAACCACGACGACGACCATCGGAATCGCCATCGCAACCACGTCGCGGACCGCCGGGTCGCGGCCGAGGGCGACCGTCTTCGTCTCCGAATAAGCGTAGAGGAAGAACAAGGCGGCGAGGAACGATTGAACGACGATCGCGGCGATCATCCATCCGGGCACCCTCGAAACCATGGCCTTCTCCTATCGCGCTTCGTCCATCAGGTCGCGCATTCGCTTCACGCTGGCGGCAAGGCCGGTGAAGATCGCCTCGCCGATGAGGAAATGGCCGATGTTCAGCTCGGCGAGCTGGGGGATGGCGGCGACCGGCACGACATTGTCAAAGGTGAGGCCGTGGCCGGCGTGCGGCTCGATGCCATTCTTGACCGCGAGCGCCGCGCAGTCGGCGATTCGTTTCAGCTCGGCGGCGCGGTCCTCGCCCTCGGCATGGGCATAGCGCCCGGTGTGGAACTCGACGACGGGGGCGCCGAGCCGCACGGCGGCGGCAACCTGCTCCTCACTGGGCTCGATGAACAGGCTGACGCGGATGTCGGCCGCCCCGAGCTTGTCCACATAATAAGCGAGGTGGTTGTGCTGCCCGGCGGCGTCGAGGCCGCCCTCGGTGGTGCGCTCCTCGCGGCGCTCGGGGACGATGCACGCGGCGTGGGGCTTATGGGCAAGCGCGATCGCCAGCATCTCCTCGGTCGCCGCCATCTCGAGGTTCAGCGGCAGGCCGATATCGGCCATCAGCCGATCGATGTCCTCGTCGGTGATGTGACGCCGGTCCTCGCGCAGGTGGGCGGTGATCCCGTCGGCGCCGGCCTCGGCGGCGATGTGGGCGGCGCGGACCGGATCTGGATGATCGCCGCCGCGCGCGTTCCGGATCGTCGCGACATGGTCGATGTTGACGCCGAGGCGGAGACGCAGGCTCATGCCTTGAGGTCGCGGCTCCCCGGCTTTTCGGCCGGCAGCGCGGCGAGCTCGGGCGGGAGGGCGCCGGCCGGATAATCGGGCACGTCGAGGGTCACCAGCGCCACCAGGGGCACGCCGATGTCGGCGCGGCCGTTGGAGCGGTCGATGAGGCAGGCGGCGCCGAGCAGGTCGGCGGAATGGCGGCGGATCGCGGCGATGCACTCGCGCGACGAGAGGCCGGTGGTGACGATGTCCTCGACCATCACCACCCGCGCGCCCTCGGGGATGCGGAAGCCGCGGCGCAGGCGGAACTCGCCTTCCTCGCGCTCGACGAACACCGCGGGGCAGCCGAGCGCTCGCGCGGTCTCGTAGCCGGGGATGATCCCGCCCATCGCGGGGGAGACGACGAGGTCGACCTCGCCGAAGCGGGCGCGGATTTTTTCGGCCAGCGCCCGGCAGATGCGCTCGGTGCGGTCGGGATATTGGAAGACGCGCATCTTCTGCAGGAAGATCGGCGAATGGCGGCCCGAGGAGAGGATGAAATGCCCCTCGAGCAAGGCGTCCGAGGCGCGGAACTCGTCGAGGACCTGGTCTTCGGTCATGGTCATGGCAACGGCCATTAGGCCGCGGGCCATGGCCCTTCAACAGTTGGCCCGAACAGGCGCTTGAGAGAGCCGAAGGCCGCGCCTATAGAGGCCGCGAAATCCACGGGCGGCGCGGGACCTCGCGCCGCCAGTCCCAACGACGTCACCGGGGTGAAGATGAGATTGATTGGATGGGCGATCGCCTTGGCCGCGGCCGGGCTTACACCTGCAGCCGCACAAACGCCCGCGAGCCCGCCCACCCAGAATGCGACCGCCGCCGCCCCCGCGGCAGCGGCGCCGCAGGCCGCTCCGCCGGCGATCGTGCCGGGCAGCGTCGGCCACATGATCCCAACGCCGGGCATTGGCGAGCCCGACGGGCGCAAGGGAGTGCAGGAGCAGGTGACTCCGATCGGCGAGGAGGCCGCGGCGTTCCACAACAACTGGCTGCTGACGCTGTGCGCCGCGATCAGCATCCTCGTGCTGGCGCTGCTGCTCTACGCGATCGTGCGCTTCCGCCGCGGCGCCAACCCGACCCCGTCGCGCAACTCGCACAATACGGCGATAGAGGTGCTCTGGACGCTGGTGCCGGTGCTGGTCCTGGTGGCGATCGCCATCCCCTCGATCCGGCTGCTGCGCCATCAGTACACGCCGCCGCCGGCCGACCTGACGGTCAAGGTGACCGGGCACCAATGGTACTGGTCCTACGAGCTTCCGGACTATGGCGTGTCGTTCGACAGCTACATGCTGAAGGAGAAGGACGACCCCTTCCGCAAGGCCAATGAGCGCGCGCGCACCGACGCCGACGGGCCGCCGCTGCTCGCCGCCGACGAGCGGCTGGTGATCCCGGCGGGCAAGGTGGTGAAGTTCATCGTCACTGCCGACGACGTGATCCACAGCTTCGCCGTGCCGGCCTTCTGGATTAAGCAGGACGCCAACCCCGGCCAGCTCCATGAGGCCTGGGCCAAGGTCGACCGGCCGGGCGTCTATTTCGGCCAGTGCTCGGAGCTGTGCGGAGCGCGCCACGCGTTCATGCCGATCGCCATCGAGGTCGTTCCGCCGGCGCAGTTCGCGCAGTGGGTCGCCTCCAAGGGCGGCACCATGCCGGGGACGAAGAAGCCGGCGCCGGACAGCACCGGCGTTTCGCCGGTGACTCCGGCGGCCGTGCCGGCCCAGGCGACTCCGCAGCCGCCGCAGCCCGCCAGCGGCAATGCCGTGCAACAGCCCGCGACCAACCAGGCCGCGACCGCGCAGAATTAAGAGCGAAGAGAGTCCAGATGAGCACCACCGCCGACGCCCTCAATCTGAAGCCGCACGAAGGGCATGACGCGCATCATGACGCGGACCACAAGCCGGGCTTTTTCACCCGCTGGTTCATGTCGACCAACCACAAGGACATCGGCACGCTCTACCTGATCTTCTCGATCATCGCGGGAATCATCGGCGGCGCACTCTCCGGGATCATGCGCTGGGAACTGATGGAGCCTGGCATCCAGGTGCTCAACCACGCCTGGCCGATCGGCGCGGGCACCGCGAACTTCGACGAATGGACCCATCACTGGAACGTGCTCATCACCGCGCACGGCCTGATCATGGTCTTCTTCATGGTCATGCCGGCGATGATGGGCGGCTTCGGCAACTGGTTCGTGCCGCTGATGATCGGCGCTCCGGACATGGCCTTCCCGCGGATGAACAACATCAGCTTCTGGCTGCTCGTCCCCGCTTTCCTGTTGCTGCTCGGCTCGACCTTCGTCAGCGGTGGCACCGGACCCGGTGCGGGGACCGGCTGGACGCTCTATGCGCCGCTGTCGACCAGCGGCTCGAGCGGACCGTCGGTCGACATGGTGATCTTCTCGCTCCACCTCGCCGGCGCGAGCTCGATCCTCGGCGCAATCAACTTCATCACCACCATCTTCAACATGCGCGCGCCGGGCATGACCCTGCACAAAATGCCGCTGTTCGTGTGGTCGGTGCTGGTCACCGCTTTCCTGCTTCTACTGGCGCTGCCGGTGCTCGCCGGGGCAATCACCATGCTGCTCACCGACCGCAATTTCGAAACGACTTTCTTCGACGCCAGCGGAGGCGGCAACGTGGTGCTCTACCAGCACCTGTTCTGGTTCTTCGGCCATCCCGAGGTGTACATCATGATCCTGCCGGGCTTCGGCATGGTCAGCCAGATCGTCGCGACGTTCAGCCGCAAGCCGGTGTTCGGTTATCTCGGAATGGCCTATGCGATGGTCGCCATCGGCGTGGTCGGCTTCGTCGTCTGGGCGCACCACATGTTCACCACGGGCATGAACGTGAACGAGAAGATGTACTTCACCGCCGCGACGATGATCATCGCCGTCCCGACGGGCGTGAAGATCTTCAGCTGGATCGCGACCATGTGGGGCGGAAGCCTCACCTTCGAGACCCCGATGCTGTGGGCGATCGGCTTCATCTTCCTGTTCACCATCGGCGGAGTGACCGGGGTCGTGCTCGCCAACGGCGGGGTCGATAATTACATGCACGACACTTACTATGTGGTCGCGCACTTCCACTATGTGCTGAGCCTCGGGGCGGTCTTCGCCATCTTCGGCGGCTTCTATTACTGGTTCCCGAAGATGAGCGGGAAGATGTACAACGAGCTGCTCGGCAAGGTGCACTTCTTCCTGATGTTCGTCGGCGTGAACGTGATCTTCTTCCCGATGCACTTCCTCGGCCTCGACGGAATGCCCCGGCGAATCCCGGACTACACGCCGGCGTTCAGCGAGTGGAACCGCGTGGCGACAATCGGCTACATGATCACCATCGCCGGCGTCGCGGTGTTCTTCATCAACCTCTTCTGGTCGCTCGCGGCCGGCAAGAAGGTGCCGAACAACCCGTGGGGCGAAGGCGCGACGACGCTCGAGTGGACGCTGTCGAGCCCGCCGCCCTTCCACCAGTTCTCGACCCTGCCCAAGATCGACTAGGCGGCGACCGCCGCCCCGGATCGGGACGAAAAGACGAAGAGCCGGAACTGCCGCGCGGTTCCGGCTTTTTGCTTGTTCGGGGAGGCGCCGCCTTGTCATTCGAGCGTATCGATCCGGCACCGCTGTTCGAGAAGGGCCCGCTGTTCGAGCGCTCGCGCCTGTTCGAACTGGGGCGGACCTTCGACCCTGCCAGCGCCGACCTCGCCGGCGTCGCCATCCACCGCGTGCTCGGCCGCGCCGACGCCGGCTGGTGGGAATGCGAGCTGCCGGCCAACTCGCTCAGCTGGACCACCGGCGTGTACGACATCTTCGGACTGCCGCGCGGCGCGCGGGTCACGCGCGCCGACGCGGTCAGCCTCTATTGCGAGGAGTCGCGGGCGGTGCTGGAGCGGCTGCGCGATTACGCCATCGAGCATGGCTCCGCGTTCATCCTCGACGCCAGGATTCGACCGGCCACTGGCAGGGCGACACGCTGGATGAGGATCGTCGGCGCGCCGCTCGAGGAAGGCGGCCGGATCGCCGGGCTCTACGGACTGAAGCTGGTCCTTTGAGCATGCAGGGCAAGAAGGCGTAGCCTTTGCGCAACAGGCCGGCGGATTATCCCGCGACCCGTGAAACCAACGCACCCGCGGTCGCGTTCAAAAGCGCAACGTTAACTTCGGGGAAGAGACGTCCGCGTAAGGCTTTGTTGAGCACCGGGCCGGGGGCGGGGGTTCGATTGGGTGCGGCTATGCGAAAAAGCCTGGCGACGGGCGTCTGCCTCTTCTGTTGCGTCCTTGCGCGGCCGGCGCTGGCGCAGGAGCCGGCAAACCAACCTGGCGACGATTTGTCCGATCTCTCGATCGAGCAATTGGCGAACATCGAGGTGCGATCCGCGTCCAAGCGGGAAGAGCCGCTGAGCAGCGTTCCCGCGGCGCTTTACGTCATCACCGGCGACGAGCTGACATCGCAGGGTGTGCTCAGCCTTCCCGAGGCGCTGCGCCTTGCGCCCAACCTCAACGTGCAGCGGGTCGATGCGGTGCAATATTCGATCGCCGCGAGGGGCTTCAACGGGCTCCAGGCGGGCAATAAGCTGCTCGCGCTCATCGACGGGCGGACGATCTACACGCCGCTCGCCTCGACCGTCTTCTGGGGGCTGCACTGGCCGCTGGTCGAGGACTTGAAGCAGATCGAGGTGATCAGCGGCCCCGGCGGAACCCTCTACGGCCCCAATGCCGTGAACGGGGTGATCAACGTCACCAGCCGCGACGCGCAGGAGACGATCGGCACCCTGCTCCGCGGCACGCGCAGCCTCAAAGGCGGCACCGTCGCCGCGCGGCAGGGCTTCGCGCTCGGCGACAGCGGCGCGATCCGGATTTACGGGACGTGGCACGACGTGCAGGGGCTGACGGCGGCACCGGGGCGGGCGGAGGTCGACGACGACGTGCGCGGGTGGCAGGCGGGCTTCCGCTCGGACTTCGTCACCGAGGCGGATCATTTCACCCTGCAGGGCGACATTTTCCGGGTGGCGCAGGACACCCTGCCGGGCGACGACGTACGCGGGCACAATGCGCTCGCGCGCTGGTCGCGGACGCTGAGCCCGACATCCTCGTTCCAGGTCCAGGCCTATTACGACTGGTTCCGCCGCGACATCCAGCTGGTCAGGGATTCGCTCGCGACGCTCGACGCGGAGGCCCAGCTCAACGCGACCCTGGGGCCGCACGACCTCGTCGCCGGCGCCGGCATTCGCACGACCAAGGACGAGTTCATCAACCAGCTGAACCTCTTCCAGCTCAACCCGACGCGCAAGCGGCTGTGGGTCTATAACGGGTTCGTCCAGGACCACTTCCGGCTGTCGTCCACGTTGGCCCTCATCGCGGGGGTGAAGCTCGAGCGATCGAGCTTCACCGGTTGGGAAGTGCTGCCGAACCTGCGGCTCGCCTGGCAGCCCAATGCCCGCAACCTCATCTGGGCCGCGGTCTCGCGCGCGGTGCGGACGCCCTCGCGCATCGACCGACAATTGGAAGCGCAGCCGTTCCTTGCGCCCGCGCCGGAGTTCCGGTCCGAGAAGCTGGTGGCGGTCGAGGCGGGCTATCGCGGCCAGCCGAGCAACGCGACCAGTGTGTCGATCAACGGCTTCGTCAATTTCTACGACGACCTCAGGACGACCGAGCTGATCGACGGCCACTTCCAGCTCGGCAACGGCTACAAGGGCCGCACCTATGGGATCGAGGCGTGGGGAACGGCCCAGCTTCGGCCGTGGTGGCGGGCGTCGCTCGGCGTGGCGACCTTGTGGAAGGACCTGGAGCTCAAATCGGGGCACGAGGATTTTGCCCGCCGCAACACCCTCGGCAACGATCCCAAATGGCAGCTGGTCGGCCGCAGCGACATGGACCTCAGCGACCGGCTCGAGCTCGGCCTCACCGCCCGCGCCGTCGGCCGCATCGAACAGGACCCCGAGGTCAAGTCCTATGTCGAGGCCGGCGCCCAGCTGACCTATCGCGCGACCGACGCCATCGAGCTGTTCGTCGGCGGGCGCAACCTCCTTCACAAGCATCACCAGGAGAGCAACGACCCCGCTGCAGCACAGCTCGTCCGCCGGTCCTTCTACGCCGGGGCGCGCGCGCGGTTTTGATGCCGGGGCGGAGAACCCTTCTCCGACTGGCGGGAGCCGCGCTGCTCCTCGCTCCGACGGCGGCGTCGGCGCAAGTCACCGACACCGCGGTCAAGGCGGCCTTCCTGCCCAAGTTCGCGCGCTACGTGACCTGGCCGGCGGCGGCCATGCCGCGCGGCAGCGACCCCTTCGTCCTGTGCGTGCTCGGAAGCGACCCGTTCGGGACCATGCTCGACAATGCGGCACGCTCGCAGACGATCGACGGGCGCAGGATCGCCGTTCGCCGCATCGATTCCGCCGCCGCAGCCGACGGATGCCAGATCGCCTTCGTCCAGGGCAGCCGCACCCGTCCCGCCGGGCAAGTCATCGCGGCGCTGGGCAAGAAGCCGGTTCTGACCGTGACCGATGCGAGCAACGGCTCGCAGCGCGGGATCATTCATTTCGCGGTGGTCAACGGCCGGGTCCGCTTTTTCATCGACCAGGCATCGGCGGCGCAGCGGGGCCTTTCGATCAGCTCGCGGCTGCTGGCGCTCGCCATCGGGGTCAAGCAGTGAGGAACCTGCTCGGCGGCGGTTGGCGCTCGGCGCCGCTGGCGATCTTCGGCCTCGCCTTGCTCATCGTCCTCGCCGGCGTGCTCGTCAGCATCCAGTTCAACGCGACCTACAGCCGGGCGCGAGTCGAGCAGAGCCAGGGCTTTGCCGACGTGCTCGCCGCCTCGAGCGCGGCCGCGGTCGACTTCAACGACCCGGCGGCCGCGCAGCAGACGGTCGACGCCTACCGAGTCAACCAGCAGATCCGGATGGTTGGCGTGTTCGACCGGCAAGGCCGGACGCTTGCCGGCTATGATCGCTCGGGCAGACCGGTCGCGCCGAACATCGAGGGTATCCCGCCGGAAACCGGCAACATGATCCGGGTGCAGTCGCCGATCACCCAGGCGGGGCAGACGATCGGGACGGTCTATATCGATGTCGACCGCGACATCCGTTCGCGGATCATCCTGCGCTACCTCTTCCTGGTCGGGCTGTTCCTGCTCGCCGCGCTGGTCGTCGCTGCCCTCGGGCTTGCGCAGGCGCAGCTGCGCGCCGCCAACCGCCAGCTCGGGGACCGCGCCGAAGCACTCGCCCAGGCCAACGAGCTCCTCGAGGAGCAGATGGGCGAGCGGGCCAAGGCCGAGGAGCAGTTGCGCCAGAGCCAGAAGATGCAGGCGCTGGGCCAGCTCACCGGCGGAATCGCGCACGACTTCAACAATCTGCTGACGGTCATCCAGGGCTCGGCCGACATGCTGTGCCGGCCCGAGGTCGCTCCGGCCAAGCGAATCCGCTTCGCCCAGGCGATCGTGCAGGCGGCGACTAATGCCGCCTCTCTGACCTCGCAGCTGCTGGCCTTCGCCCGGCGGCAGCCGCTGAAGCCCGAGCAGCTCGACGTCAATGCGCTGGTCCGCGAGATGGACGACCTCATCGACCGCACCATGGGCGAGCGCATCCGCGTGGTGACCGAGCTTCGCTCGCTCGCCTGCCGGGTCGAGACCGACCGTGCACAGCTCCAGTCGGCCATCCTCAACATCGCGTCGAACGCGCGCGATGCCATGGCCGACGGGGGCGTGCTGACCATCCGCACGCGGGACGAGGACGGGGAAGAGGGGCGGCCGATGATCGCGCTCGACATCTCCGACACCGGCGAAGGCATGGATGCGGAGACGACGGACCGGATCTTCGAGCCGTTCTTCACGACCAAGGCGACGGGCCGGGGCACTGGGCTCGGGCTGAGCCAGGTCTATGGCTTCGCCTCGCAATCGGGCGGCGAGGTCCGCGTCGAAAGCGCGCCCGGCGAAGGGACCACGCTCACCCTGCTGCTGCCCTGCGCCGATTTCGCCGAGCTTGCCGCCGAGCGGCCGGACGGATCGGAGATCGTGCGCCATGCCGCCGCCGACATCCTCGTCGTCGAGGACAATGAGGACGTCGGCGCCTTTGCCGAAACCATGCTCACCGAGCTCGGGCACCGGGTTACCCGTGCGAGCTCCGGCGAGGAGGCGCTCGACTTGTCCCGGCGGCACAAGTTCGACGTCGTCCTCAGCGACGTGGTCATGCCCGGCATGGGCGGGCTCAAGCTCGCCGAGGCGCTCGCCACCGAGCAACCGGCGCTGCCCGTCGTGCTCGCGACCGGCTACAGCCAGGAGATCGCCGAAGCCGGCAGCAGCGGCCGCCCGGTGATCCTAAAGCCCTATCGGCTGGCGACCCTGTCGCACGCTTTGGCCAGCGCGATGCGGGATTCGCAATCGGCCTAGCGCGGATTCGGCCGCGGCGGGCTTTTCGTCCTGCGGCCAAGCCCTTATAGGCGCGGCAATGCCCGCCATCGAGGTAACGAACACGGCCGCGTTGCCGGCCGACTGGCGCGACATCGTCGCGCTCACCAAGCCGCGAGTCATGTACCTCGTGGTCTTCACGGGTCTCTGCGGCCTGCTCGCCGCGCCCAAGCTTCCGCCGGGGGTGCTCGGCTTCAGCGCGATCCTCTGCATCGCGCTCGGCGCCGGCGCGTGCGGCGCGCTCAACCAGTGGTACGAAGCCGACATCGACGCCAAGATGCGGCGCACGGCCAAGCGGCCGCTGCCCGCGGGCCGGATGGACCGCCAGTCGGCGCTGCACTTCGGCGTCGGGCTGGGCGGATTCTCGGTGGTGCTGATGGGCCTTGCCACCAACTGGCTGGCGGCGACGCTGCTCCTCGCCTCGATCCTCTTCTACGTGCTGATCTACACCGTGTGGCTCAAGCCCAGGACGGCGCAGAACATCGTCATCGGCGGTGCCGCCGGGGCGTTTCCGCCGCTGATCGGCTGGGTCGCGGCGACCGGGCGGATCGAGCTTCTCCCGGTGCTGCTCTTCGCCATCATCTTCCTGTGGACCCCGCCGCATTTCTGGGCGCTGTCGCTGTTCGTCCGCTCGGACTATGCGGCGGCCGGGATCCCGATGCTGCCGGTGGTCGCCGGGATCGAGAATACGCGGCGGCAGATCTTCCTCTACAGCCTGCCGATGGCGGCGGCCGCGGTGGCCCCGTCGCTGCTCGGGCTGACCGGCCCCATCTACGGAGTGAGCGCGGCGATCCTCAGCGGGGTGTTCCTGGTGCTCGCGGGCCGGGTGCTCGCCAACCGCGCGACCGAGCCGCGCGCAATGGGCGCGGAGAAGCATTTGTTCGCTTATTCGGTCTTCTACCTCTTCGCCTTGTTCAGCGCGCTGGTCGCCGACCGGTGGATCGCATGGTGAAGCACGAGGACGAAGTCGTCCGCCGCCAGCGCGAGCGGGCGAAGATCATGGCCTGGCTGCTCGGCGGCTTCGTCGTGCTGCTGTTCTTCATCACGCTCGCCAAGACCGGGATGAACTGGTGACCGCAGTCGCCGAGAAGAAGAACCAGCGCACCGCGCTGGTGATGGCGGTCGTCGCGCTCGCCTTCCTCGGCCTCGCCTTCGCCTCGGTGCCGCTTTACCGCATGTTCTGCGAGCTGACCGGGTTCGACGGGACTCCGCGGCGGGCGGAGAAGGCGCCGGGCGCCGTCGCCGGCCACATCGGGGTGCGCTTCGACGCCAACGTCGACCGCGGGCTGCCGTGGCGCTTCGAGCCCAAGCAGCTGACCGTCCAGGTGCAGCCCGGCGCGCGCACCCTCATTTACTATCGCGCGCAGAACCTGTCGGCGCGGCCGACGACGGGGCAGGCGGTGTTCAACGTCACCCCCGACCAGGCGGGGAAATATTTCAACAAGATCGAGTGCTTCTGCTTCACCGAGCAGACCCTCAAAGGCGGCGAGAGCGTCGACATGCCGGTGGTGTTCTTCGTCGATCCCAAGGCGCTCAAGGACGAGGACACCAAGGACATCCACGAAATCACCTTGAGCTACACATTTTACCCGGTGGAAAGTGCCGCAGCGGCCCGCTAGAGGCCAAGCAAACGAAGAGCAGGGAAGCCTAGACGAATGGCCGCGACGAAGAACCACGACTATCACCTCGTAGAGCCGGATCCCTGGCCGATCATCGGCGCCTTCTGCGGCCTCGCCTTGTTCAGCGGCCTCGTCATGTGGTGGCACGACAACCCCTACGGGAAGTTCGTCTTCGCGCTCGGCGTCATCGGCGTTCTCGTCACCATGTACAATTGGTGGTCGAACACGATCCGCGAGGCGCACACCGGCCACCATACGCCGGTCGTCCAGCTGCACCTGCGCTACGGGATGATCCTGTTCATCGCCTCGGAGGTGATGTTCTTCCTCGCCTGGTTCTGGGCCTTCTTCGA
>DASUXP010000102.1:0-6018 GCA_036377835.1 Sphingomicrobium sp.
GGGCTGGCTGCGCTCGATCTCAACATGAGCACGCAATATCGCCGCGCGCTGTCGTCCGCGTCGCCCGAGCAGCGCCGTCTTCTCCAGAGTACCCGCGATCGTTTCCTTGCCTACCGCGATCGTTGCCCGAATCAGCGCTGCATGGCCGACGCCTATGTCGGGCGGATGCGCGAAATTCGCGACATCATGGAAGGCCGCTGGCAGGCCGCCCGCTAAGCTGGGGATAAGTGCCGGCGCGCCGCTTTCATGATGCGGCGACCGACCGCATATTGAGACCGTGACCCAGCCCTACGTCCCGCTCCGCGTCTTCTCCTCCTTCACCATGCTCGAAGGGGCGATGGAGCCGAAGGCGATCGCCGAGCGCGCAGCGAAGCTGGGGTTTCCGGCCGTCGCGCTCGCCGACCGCAACGGCCTCTATGGCGTCATGCCATTCAGCGACGCCTGCTTCGCCAAGGGCGTGCAGCCGATCATCGGTGCGATGCTCGGAGTCGCCCGTCCGGCCGACCTCGTCGTCCGCCAGGCGCAGGACGAACGCGCTGTCGTCGATTGGCTGGTCCTGCTGGCGAAGGACGAACAGGGCTATGCCAACCTCTGCAAGCTCGTCTCGGCCGCCCATCTCGACCGCCCCGTGGAGCAGGACCCGCACGTCGCATTCTCGCGGCTCGAGAGCTTCAGCGAGGGTCTCATCGCGCTCACCGCAGGGTCCGAGGGAGCGCTTGCGCGAATGCTGGCTGACGGACAGGCGGCGAAGGCGAAGGAATATTGCGCGCGGCTGCAGGCGCTGTTCCCCGACCGGCTGTACGTCGAGATCATCCGCCGCGGCGACGCGATCGAGGAAGCGGCGGAAGAGGCACTGGTCGAGCTCGCTTATGCGCGCGAACTGCCGCTGGTCGCGACCAATCCCGCGGCCTATGCCGATCCCGCGTTCCATGCGGCGCATGACGCGATGTTGTGCATCGCCAATTCGGCCTATGTCGAAACCGCCGAGCGGGTGACCTCGTCGGCCGACGCGTGGTTGAAGCACGGCGCCGCGATGGCCGAGCTGTTCGACGATTTGCCCGAAGCGCTCGCCAACACCGCGGTGATCGCGCAGCGCTGCGCCGTCGCCGCGCCCGCGCGCCGGCCGATCCTCCCGCGCCTCAGCGAGGACGAGGACGAGCAGCTTCGCCGCGATGCTCGGGCGGGGCTCGCCCAGCGGTTGACCGGTCGGGGCGAGGAGGAGCGCAAGCCCTATTTCGATCGCCTCGATTACGAGATCGGCATCATCACCGGCATGGGGTTCGCCGGCTATTTCCTGATCGTCGCGGACTTCATCAAATGGGCCAAAGCCAATGACATTCCGGTCGGCCCGGGCCGCGGGTCGGGTGCCGGCTCGGTGGTCGCCTGGTCGCTGACCATCACCGATCTCGACCCGATCGCATTGAACCTGCTGTTCGAGCGCTTCCTCAACCCCGAGCGCGTGTCGATGCCCGACTTCGACATCGACTTTTGCGAAACGCACCGCGACAAGGTCATCGCCTACGTCCAGCAGAAATATGGCCGCGAGCGCGTCGCCCAGATCATCACCTTCGGGCGCCTCAAGGCCCGCGCCGTGCTCAAGGACACCGGGCGGGTGCTGCAGATGCCGTACGGGCAGGTCGACCGGCTCGCCAAGCTGATCCCCAATCATCCGACGGATCCCTGGACACTCGAGCGCTCGCTGAACGGCGTCCCGGAGGTCGCCGCCGAGTATAAGGACGCCGACGTCAAGCGGCTGTTCGACCTAGCGATGAAGCTCGAAGGCCTGCCGCGCCACGCCTCGACCCACGCCGCCGGCGTGGTCATCGGCGACCGGCCCCTCGACGAGCTGGTCCCGCTCTATCGCGACCCGCGCTCGGACATGCCGGTCACCCAGTTCGACATGAAATATGTCGAGGCGGCGGGCCTGGTGAAGTTCGACTTCCTTGGTCTCAAGACCTTGTCGGTGCTGAAGGAAGGGCAGCGCCTGCTCGCCGAGCAGGGTGTCGAAGTCGACTTCGGCGCGCTGCCGTGGGATGACCCGGCGGTCTATGAACTGCTTCAGCGCGGCGATGCGGTCGGCGTGTTCCAGCTCGAATCGGAAGGCATGCGGCGCACGCTGTCGGCCGTGCGTCCGACCGGCTTTGGCGACATCATCGCGCTGGTCGCGCTCTACCGTCCGGGTCCGATGGACAACATCCCGATGTTCGGCGATCGCAAGAACGGTCGCGCGGCGATCGAATATCCGCACCCGCTGCTCGAGGAGATCCTGAAGGAGACCTACGGGATCTTCGTCTATCAGGAGCAGGTGATGCAGGCGGCGCAGCTGCTCGCCGGTTACTCGCTCGGCGAAGCGGATCTTCTGCGCCGGGCGATGGGCAAGAAGATCAAGTCGGAGATGGACGCGCAGCGCGCCCGCTTCGTCGAGGGCTGCGCCACTGCGAACGCGATCCCGGCGAGCAAGGCCAACGAGCTGTTCGACACGATCGACAAGTTCGCGGGCTACGGCTTCAACAAGAGCCACGCGGCCGGCTACGCTTTGATCGCCTACCAGACCGCCTGGCTCAAGGCGCACCACCGCGCCGAATTCTACGCCGCGTCGATGAGCTTCGACATGGCGCAGACCGACCGGCTCGCGGCCTTCGTCGAGGACATCCGCCGCGGCGGGGTCGAATGCCTGCCCCCGGACATCAACCGCAGCCAGGCGCATTTCACGGTCGAGAATGGCGCCGTTCGCTATGCCCTCGGCGCGCTCAAGGGCGTGGGCGAGAAGGCGATGGAAGCGCTCGTCGCCGAACGCGCGAGCGCCGGGCCGTTCCCCAGCCTCGAGGATTTTGCGGCGCGGATCGACCCGCGCCTGCTCAACCGGCGGCAGCTCGAAAGCCTCGCCGGCGCGGGCGCCTTCGACGGCATCAACCCGGATCGGGCGGCGGTGTTCGGGGCGGCCGAGACGATCCTCGCCCACGCAGCGAGCGCGCACGACCAGCGGACCAGCGGCCAGGCGGCGCTGTTCGGCGCGACCGCGGCCGAGCTTCCGCCGATCCGCCTGCCGCGCGACGCGTCATGGACCCTCGCCCAGCGAATGGCGGCGGAGCGCGATGCCTTCGGCTTCTACTTCTCGGCGCATCCGGTCGATGCCAGCAGGCATTTGCTCGCCGCGCACAAGGTGCGGAGCTTCGCCGAGCTGGCCGACATCCGCATTGCCGAGGGCGAGCGCACTTCAGCGACGATGGCCGCCCTGATCGAGGACGCGCGCTGGCGGACCTCGGCGCGCGGGCGGCGCTACCTGATGGCCACGCTGAGCGATAGCTCAGGCCAGTTCACCGCCACCGCGTTCGACGACGATGCGTGCGAGGCGCTCGAGGCGGCGGCGCGGTCGCAGGCCTGCGGGCTGCTCAGCGTCGAGCTCGACCGGCGCTCGGGAGACGATGCGCCGCGGGTCGCGATCAGGCGCTTCCAGCCGCTCAGCGAGCTTGCCAAGCGCACGCGGTTGCAACTGACCATCCGCCTCGATCGCGCCGATTCCGTCGCCGCGATCTTGCGGGAGCTGGACGGCGCGCGCGGCGGCAACGGGACGGTGCACTTCGTCCTGCCGCTCGCCAATGGCGGTGAGGCGAGGGTGCTCGCGGGGCGCGACTTCGCGCTCGACGGCGAACTGGCCGCGCGCATCGAGCAGATCGCTGGCGAGGGGACGACGGACCTTTCAGCACAGGAACCGCCGAAGCTCGCGCTGGTGGGCTAAGTCCTTAAGCCATCCAGAAGCCGTCGCGGTTGACGAGACTGGTGATGCGCGCATTCTGCTCTTCGTCGAGGGCCTGCTTGAAGCGCGGGAAGACCTGCTCTTCCTCCATGTGCGCATGCTCGGCCACGAGCTGGCGGAACTCGCGGACCTTCTCCAGCCAGTTGCGGGCTTCGGCCCCCATTTCGTTGAGCTCGTAGATGAACGTCTTGATGTAGCCGTGCTCGCTTTCGAGATGGTCGGCGTCGGCCGCCTCGTTCGCCTCGCGGAGCGCGGGATAGACCACCATCTCTTCCTCGTGCGCATGCTTGTCGAGCGCGTGGGTCAGCTTCATCAGCAGCATCTTGCGCTTGAACGTTTGTGTCTCGTCCGTGGCGAGCATCTTGTCGAAGATGGCGAGCGCCATGTCGTGCTCCGCGGCGAGGATCTCGTCCCAGTCGCCGATCGACGCTTCCATGCTCTGCATCAGGAACTTGCGTCCGTAATTGGCGGCGAAGCCGAAGGCGGCTCCGGCGAGCCCGGCGGCGATCAGCGGCCCGGCATTGTCGCTCCAGGAAAATGCGCTGCGGTGTTCGCTCGTATTTTGACGGCTTCGATTGCTGCTGCGGCTCTGCGTACGGGTGGCCATTGGCTCCTCCTTCATGCTGGCCGATTCAACGGTCGGAGGAGGGGCCGCGTTCCGGTCGGGAAGCGCGCGCCGGCAACCGTTCGGCGCGCAGCCTAGAGCGTGTTGGCCGGTGCCTCGGGCTGCGCCGGCGGAGGGGCCGCCTGAAGCTCGTTCACCGGCGGCGACGGCTCTTGCTCGGGTTCGGTCAGCGGCTCGGTCGAGGCGGGCGGCAGTTCCTGCACCACATTCTCCAGCGGCGGGAGCGGTTTTGCCGTTTCATATTCCTCACCCGGCAGCGGCCGCGGCTTGGTCGTGACCCTGGGCGGCGCCTTGTTCGCGGGCGCTGCGGTGCCCTTGTAGATGCAGGCGTCCAGGCCGTCGCGTCCGACCACGCCGATGCGGGCCGCGATGGTATTGCCGTAGCGGCGGGTGAAGCCCTTGGGCGCGACCGCGCCGCGCTTCTTGGGCAGCGGCAGCACGGCCGCGATCCGCGCCGCTTCGGTCACGCTCATCGCGCTCGAATCGTGGCCGAAATAGCGCTGCGAGCCGGCATTGACGCCGTAGGTGCCGATCCCGGTCTCGGCATTGTTGAGATAGACCTCCATGATCCGCCGCTTTCCCCACAGATGCTCGATGAGGAAGGTGAACCAGGCTTCGACGCCCTTGCGGGCATAGCCGCCGCCGTTCCACAGGAAGGTGGTCTTCGCCGTCTGCTGGCTGATCGTCGATCCGCCGCGGATGCGCCCGCCCGAGGCATTGCGCTTCATCGCGTCCTCGATCGCCTCGAAGTCGAACCCGCTGTGCTGGCAGAACTTGCTGTCTTCGGCGGCGATCGATGCGCGGACCATGTCGCGGTCGATCTGGCCGATGGGCATCCACTCGCGCGTCGCCCCGCGCCCGGCGATCATGTCGCCGAGCATCGTCGCGGTGATCGGCGGATTGATGAAGCGGTAGGCGAGCACCCACAGGATGGAGCCGAGGAAGAAGGCGACGACCAGCTTGACGATCCAGCCGAGGATCCGCCGCGGCCATGAGCGCGGGCTGGTGCGCCGGCGCTTGTAGCGGGGGATGGTCGAACGCCTGGCCATGGACGCTGCCTAGCCGTCGAATGGCACTGCCGCCAAGACCTCGCCTTGCCGCACTGCAGCGCAGCATTTACATCCAAGCAATGACCTCGACCAACGACATCCGCCGATCCTTCCTCGATTTTTTCGAGTCGAACGGTCACGCGCGGGTGCCGTCGGCGCCGCTGGTACCGCAGAACGACCCGACCTTGATGTTCGTCAATGCCGGCATGGTCCCGTTCAAGAACGTCTTCACCGGGCTCGAGAGCCGGCCCTATTCGACCGCTACCAGCTCGCAGAAATGCGTCCGCGCCGGGGGCAAGCACAACGACCTCGACAATGTTGGTTACACCGCGCGGCACCATACGTTCTTCGAAATGCTCGGGAATTTCTCGTTCGGCGATTATTTCAAGGATCGCGCGATCGAGCTTGCGTGGAACCTGCTGACCAGGGAATGGGGGCTCAGCCCAGACCGGCTGACGGCGACCGTCTATCACACCGACGACGAGGCGTTCGATCTCTGGAAGAAAATCTCGGGACTGCCCGAGAGCCGCATCATCCGCATCCCGACCAAGGACAATTTCTGGGCGATGGGCGACGACGGGCCCTGC
>DASUXP010000103.1:0-4325 GCA_036377835.1 Sphingomicrobium sp.
CCACCGTCGCCTCGGTCGCGGCGAAGCACGACGTCCAAATCGCGGTGCACGGCGGGTTCGGGCGCCCGCCCAAGCCGCTGACGCCCGAGGCCGAGGCGCTCTTCAACCTCGTCAAGCGCGCCGGCGCCGACCTTGGCCAAGCCATCGGCTGGCAGCCCTCGGGCGGGGTGTGCGACGGCAACAATATCGCCGCTTGCGGCGTGCCGGTCGTCGACACGATGGGCGTGCGCGGCGGCAAGATCCACAGCATGGAGGAATATCTGATCGCCGACAGCCTGAAGGAGCGCGCGGCGTTGTCCGCCCTTACCATCCTTCGTCTCGCGGCGGGGGGCGAATGAGCTTCCGCATTCGCGCTGCCCGCAAGAGCGACCTGCGCGCCTTCTACAATCTCGCCAAGCTGACCGGCGGCGGCTTCACCAACCTGCCGGCCGAGAAAGCGACGCTCGAGGCGAAGCTCGACCGCTGCGCCGCAGGCTTCGCGCGCGAGGGCGACACGCCCGGGGACGACCTTTACGTCTTCATGCTCGAAAATTGCGACACGCGTCAGATCCTCGGCACCTGCCAGGTGTTCGGAGCGGTCGGCACCGACCGGCCCTTCTACAGCTATTTGATTTCGACCCTGACGCAGAAAAGCGAGGAGCTCGGCAAGACCTTCCGCAACCAGCTCCTTAACCTCACCACCGACCTCGAGGGCTCGTCCGAGGTCGGCGGCCTGTTCCTCCACCCGCACGAGCGCGCAGGCGGGCTCGGCATGCTGCTCGCGCGCTCGCGCTATCTGTTCATCAAGTCGCACCGCGAGCGGTTCGGCGACACCGTGCTCGCCGAGCTTCGCGGAGTGATGGACGAAGGCGGCCACTCCCCCTTCTGGGACGCGATCGGCGGACGCTTCTTCGACATGACCTTCCCCGAGGCGGACGAGTTCAACGCGGTCCACGGCACCCAATTCATCGCCGACTTGTTCCCCAAGACCCCGGTCTATGTCTCAATGCTCCCCACGGCCGCGCGCGCCGTCATCGGCCAGCCGCACCCCACCGGGCGAGCCGCGCTCAAGATGCTCGAGAACGAAGGGTTCGTGTGGGACTGCTATGTCGACATCTTCGACGGCGGCCCGACGGTCACCGCGCGGACAGACACCATCCGTACCATCCGTGAGGCGGCGAGCCTGACTGTGCTCGACTCCGAACCCGCCGAGGGCGTGCCGATGCTGGTCGGGCACGGCCGGCTGCAAGACTTCGTCGCCTGCTATGCAACGGTCGAAAGCGACGGCGCGTCGGCGGCGGTTGACGCGGCTTCGCGCAAGCTGCTCGGCGTGGAGCCGGGCGACACCGTCCTCGCCGTAGCCCGCTGATGCTCACCGAAGTCAACTTCGACGGGATCGTCGGCCCGAGCCACAATTACGCTGGCCTGAGCTTCGGCAACCTCGCCTCGGCGCGCAACGCGGGGCAGGTGTCGCAGCCGCGAGCGGCGGCGCTCCAGGGCATCGACAAGATGCGTGCCAACCTCGCGCTCGGTCTCGCGCAAGGTATCTTCCTCCCCCACCCGCGGCCCAATCGCGATTGGCTGGCCGAACTGGGGACGACGATCGAGCAGGCCGACCCGGCGCTCGCCGCCAACGCGCTCTCCGCTTCGGCGATGTGGGCGGCCAATGCGGCAACGGTGTCGCCCGGCCCCGACACGGCGGACGGCAAGTGCCACCTCACCGTGGCCAACCTCAGGACCATGGCGCACCGCAGCCACGAATGGCCGGCCACGCTCGCCCAGCTTCGCCTCGCGTTCGCCGACGCGCGGCACTTCGCGGTCCACGGGCCCATCCCGCCGGCGTTCGGCGACGAGGGCGCGGCCAACCACATGCGGCTGGCGCTTGCGCACGGGAAGCGGGGGGTCGAGATTTTCGTTTACGGCGTGTCCGGCGGCGCCTTCCCGGCGCGGCAGCATGTCGAGGCGTCGAAGGCCATCGCCCGGCGCCACGAACTCGACCCGGAGCGTATCCTGTTCGTCCAGCAGTCCGAGGAGGCGATCGCGGCGGGCGCCTTCCACAACGACGTCGTCGCCGTCGCCAACGAGCGCGTGCTGTTCGCCCACGAAAAGGCCTTCGCCGACAAGGATGCGCTGATCGCCCAATGCCGGCGGCTGGTGCCCGGCTTCGAATATGTCGAGGTGGCCGAGGCCGACGTGCCGCTCGACGACGCGGTGCGCTCCTATCTGTTCAACGCGCAGCTGGTGACCCCGCCCGACGGGGCAATGACGCTCGTCGCACCCGGCGAATGCCGCGACACGCCGTCGGTGTGGCGGTGGATCGAGCGCCACCTCGCCGGCAACGGACCGATGCGCCGGGTCGAGATCGTCGACGTGCGCCAGTCGATGGCCAATGGCGGCGGCCCTGCGTGCCTTCGCCTGCGCGTCGTCGCGGACCCGGCGACGGTCGATCCGCGCTTCCTCGTCGATGACGCCAAGCTCGACCGGATCGCCGACGCGGTCGCGCGACACTGGCCCGAGCAGATCCACGCCGACGAGCTGCAGAGCCCGGCGCTGCTCCGCGACATCGAAGCGGCCCGGGCGGCGCTGTTGCAGACGCTGGATTTGAGCGAATTGCTCTAACGTCATTGCGAGCGCAGCGAAGCAATCCAGGATCCGCGCCGCTGGATTGCCGCGTCGCCTGCGGCTCCTCGCAATGACGATGTAAAGTAAATTGACGGTTTACCAATTCCGTTCACGCGGAAATGGCTCAAATCCGCCGTTGGCACGTTGCCTGCTTAACTATTTGGGCAGGGAGTGAAGCATGTTGCGGAAAGTGGGCCGCCTGTTCGTCATCAAGACCCGCGCGGAGGCGTGGCTGGTCACTTATGCGATCGCGCTCGGCGCCGTGGAGCGCGGACGGCATTATCTCGAAACCTACCCCGGCTGGGGCGGCTGGCTGCTCGCGCTGGCGTGCACCGGGGTCGTGTTCCTCGCCGGCGCGAAATTGCTCGATTCCGTGAAGGCCCCTGCGCCGGCGCTCGCCGCCGGCCCCTATCGCGCGCCGGTCCGGCGCCGCAGCGTCACTGGTCGTAGTCGACCCAGGCGCCAGCCGCTGAATCGCGCTTCAGGATCACGCTTTTCACGTCGCACAGATTGATCCCGCCCCAGGTGACCGGGCCGGACCCGGCGACGGTCGCCTGGATGTCGAACGCGCAATCCGGATCGGTGAACTGGACTTGCCCGCGGGCGCCCGGCGCCGGCGCCGCGCCGAGCGGCTTCCAGTCGCTCGTGCCGGTGCGGCGGATCGACACCGCCGACAAGGCACCATCGGTGCCGTTGACCAAAGTGAAGTTCGATGCGCCCGCAAACGCCGGCGAGGCGGTGGCGAGGAGCATGGCCGAGACGAGAAGACGTTTCATGGCCGCGAGCATACACCCGCGGCCACGGCTGCCCCAACGAAAATCGTCAGCGGGTCAGGCGGCGTTGAGCTCGGCGTAGTTCGGCCGCTTGCCGCTCCAGAAGACCGGCGCCGGGGCCGGCCCCTGGGTATAGGCTTCCTTCAGCGGCAGCGCCGTCGAGCAGAAGGCGCATTCGGCCGACATCCGGCCGATGATCCAGTGGGTCCGCCCGCATCCCGGGCAATGGTTGATCTCATCTTCGCGATAGACCGCATGATAGCCGCGCGCGTTCGGGTTGAATGGGCCGCGGCGGGCTTCGGTCGAGGTCAGCATGACTGGTTTCCTTTGAACCATTTGCAGCATCTAACGAGCGGCGAGTCGTTCAGTTTCATAGATGATCCGCTTTTGCCCGCCGGGTGTCACGGCGAGAGCACGCGCCTGTGCCGCTTCGGGACATCGGGGCCGCGCGATGTGGGGCGGCCTGTGGATAGTAACCATTCGTTCACCACTTGGGGCACAAGGTGCCCTCCGGCAGGCAGAGCACCGCGAGGTGCGGCCGGCCTGGTGAGGGGGTGGACACCGTGGAGTCGAACGCGCGCTATTACCGTCGCAGGGCCGTCGAGGAACGGATGGCGGCGCAGCGTGCGGTCACCGAACAGGCCCGCGCCTGGCACGCCAAGCTCGCCGAGGACTTCGCCCGCCGCGCCGCCGACTGTGCCGGCGCCTGCACCGTCCCCGCCGCGACCAGCGCCACCGCCGTCAGCGCCTGAGGACGCTTCTCTTCGGAAATTTCTCGCCGCAATTCCTCGCCGGGCGGCGGCCTTCCGGATGAGGGTTGCACCGCCCTGCTCCGCCCCCTATGTGGCGCGCCTGCCGTTTCCCGGCACGCGCCCGTAGCTCAGCTGGATAGAGCACCAGACTACGAATCTGGGGGTCAGAGGTTCGAATCCTTTCGGGCGCGCCATTTCC
>DASUXP010000104.1:0-4201 GCA_036377835.1 Sphingomicrobium sp.
TGCTCGGCGCGCGACTGCCAGATGAAGAAGGCACCGGTCAAAAGCAGGAAGCAGGCCGCGGCGCCAGCGAGGAAACGAACCACAAGGAATCTCCCTTCGAGCAAGGAGATTCGGCACGGGGCACATGCTCCAAAGCGGAGCGGCTTCTGTCAACCTCGGGGCAAAGTCCCCATCAGGCGATGGCGAATGGCGACCGACAGCCGGGCGAGGCCGCCGCCCGCGCGGACGAGATCCACCGCCGCGAGCGCCGCCAACACCGTCAACGGCCGCAGCTTTCGCGGCATCGCCGGCTGCGGCACCGCCAGCAGCTTGCGCGCCTCGCCGGAGAGAAACTGCCGCGACGCGGAGTCGCTGCAATGCATCGCCCCATCGACCAGCGACCACATCTCGCCGGCGCGCTCCGCATCCTCTCCGCGCCCGCCGAGCAAGCGCGCGCTCAGCCCAAACAGCAGGCGTCCTCGAAGGCGCAACCCCGCCGCTTGCACATCTCCCCACGGAAAGGGCTCGAGCAGAGGAAGCCAGCCATCCTCCAATCGCGAAAGCTCCACGCCGCTAACGCCGCGGCCGAGCAGCTCACCGGCAACCGCCTGCAGCCGCGGCTCGGCCGGGGCTTCGCCCCCCTCGTCGAGCTGTTCCAGCCGTTCGCGCCACCAGGCCAGCCGGATCGCGCCGAGCGCGGGCTCGCTGCTGGTCGCCACGACGTCGGCCATGGCGAGGTCGATATGCCAGAGGGCGGCGACAGCCGGGCGGTCGCGCGCCGGCAGCGCTTTGAGCGCGATTTGACGGTCGAAGTCGAGCTGCCGCTCAGCGATAGGTGACGGCCTTCACGGCTTCGACCACCTGCCCCGACTTGATCAGCGCCATCTTCTCGAGGTTTGCGGCATAGGGCAGCGGCACGTCGGCGTCGGTAACGCGAAGCACCGGCGCGTCGAGGTCGTCGAACCCCTCGGTCATGGCGATGGCGATGATCTCGGACGAGATCGAGCATACCGGCCAGCCTTCCTCGACCACCACCATGCGGTTGGTGCGCTTGAGACTCTCGAGCACCGTTGCCTTGTCGAGCGGCCGCAGCGTGCGCAGGTCGATCACCTCGGCGTTGATGCCCTGCGCCATCAGCTCCTGCGCCGCCTCGAGCGCGACCCCGACTCCGATCGAATAACTGACGATGGTCACGTCCTTGCCCGGCCGGACGATCCGCGCCTTGCCGATCGGAAGCACGTAATCGTCGAGCTGTGGAACGTCGAAATGCTGCCCGTAGAGCAACTCGTTCTCGAGGAAGACGACCGGGTCCTCGCTGCGGATCGCGGCCTTCAAGAGCCCCTTGGCGTCGGCCGCGCTGTACGGCGCGATCACGACCAGCCCCGGCACGTGCGCATACCAGCTGCCGTAATTCTGACGGTGCTGGGCGGCGACCCGCGCGGCCGCGCCGTTGGGGCCGCGGAACACGATCGGGCAGCGCATCTGCCCGCCCGACATGTAGTTGGTCTTGGCCGCCGAATTGATGATGTGGTCGATCGCCTGCATGGCGAAGTTGAAGGTCATGAACTCGACGATCGGCCTCAGGCCGCCCATCGCCGCCCCGGTGCCGACGCCGGCGAAGCCATATTCAGTGATCGGCGTGTCGACGACGCGCTTCGCCCCGAACTCCTGCAGCAGGTCCTGCGTCACCTTGTAAGCGCCCTGGTACTCGGCCACCTCCTCGCCCATCACGAACACCCGCTCGTCGCGCCGCATTTCCTCGGCCATGGCGTCACGCAGCGCCTCGCGCACCGTCTGGCTGACCAGCGGCGTGCCTTCGGGCACCTCCGGCTCGTCGCGCGTGTGGGCGACGTCGGCGACGAGGTCGCGCGCCGCCGTCTCGAACACATGCGGAGTCGGGGTCGCCTCGTCCTGCTGCGAAGCCGGCTGCTGGATCGTCGGCTCGGCTTTCATCGCGGGCTTTGCTCCCTCTCCCGTGTCGGGAGAGGGTTGGGGTGAGGGTCCCTGCGTTTCCTGAGAAGCTGCAGCCCCCTCACCCTCGCCCTCTCCCCGCTGGGGAGAGGGGATTTGCTCGCCGTCGGCAGCGAGCAGCGCGATCGGCTGGCCAACCTTCACCCCGTCCGTGCCCTCCGGCACCAGGATCTTCGCGATCTTGCCCTCGTCGACCGCCTCGAACTCCATCGTCGCCTTGTCGGTCTCGATCTCGGCGAGGATGTCGCCCGACTTCACCTCGTCGCCTTCCTTGACCAGCCACTTGGCCAGCGTCCCCTCCTCCATAGTCGGGGACAAAGCGGGCATCTTCAGCTCGGTCGCCATCAGTAGCTCCCCACCAGAACGTCGGTGTAAAGCTCCTTCGGTTCGGGCTCAGGAGCATCCTCGGCGAATTTCGCAGCTTCGACGACGATGTCCTTGATCTCCTTGTCGATGGCCTTCAGCTCTTCCTCCTTGACGCCGAGCTTCTCCAGCTCCTTCGCGGCATGGTCGATGGGGTCGTTGTGCTCGCGCACGCCCTGCACCTCCTCGCGGGTGCGGTACTTGGCCGGGTCCGACATCGAGTGGCCGCGATAGCGATAGGTCAGGAACTCGATGATGATCGGCCCCTTTCCGCCCCGGGTCCACTCGAGCGCGACTTCGGCCGCGCCGCGCACCGCGAGCACGTCCATGCCGTCGACCTGCAGGCCAGGGATGCGGTGCGCCTCTCCGCGGCGATAGAGCAAAGGCTCGGCGGACGAGCGCTGGATGCTCGTCCCCATCGCATATTTGTTGTTCTCGATCGCGTAGATCACCGGCAGGTTCCACAGCTTGGCCATGTTGAAGGCTTCATAGACCTGGCCCTGGTTGACGGCTCCGTCGCCCATGTAGGTGAGGCACACCCCCCCGTCCCCGGCATATTTATGCTTGAACGCGAGGCCGGTGCCGAGCGGGACCTGGGCGCCGACGATGCCGTGGCCGCCGTAAAAGCCGTGGTCGACGCTGAACATGTGCATCGAGCCGCCCTTGCCCTTGGAGATGCCCGCCTCGCGCCCGGTCAGCTCGGCCATGATCACCTTGGGATCGATGCCGTAGGCGAGCATGTGGCCATGATCGCGATAGCCGGTGATGACGCTGTCCTTGCCGACAGTCATCGCCGACTGCAGCCCGACCCCGACCGCTTCCTGCCCGATGTAGAGGTGGCAGAAGCCGCCGATCAGCCCCAGCCCGTAGAGCTGACCGGCCCGCTCCTCGAAGCGGCGGATGAGCAGCATCTCGCGGTATAGCTGCAGTAGCTCTTCCCGTGACGCCTTGTAGCGCTTGGGCTGGGGCGGGCGCTCTATGTTGGACGGCGGCGAGGACGCCACCTTGGCGATCTTCGGGGCTTGTGCCGCTGGCGAAGCAGCGGCCTTCTTGGCGGTTCGCGCCACGGCATCCTCTTCGGGTCTAGGTGATGGTGCGGGGCTATAGGTGGCGCGCCCCCCGGCGGCAATGGTCAGTCGCCCGCAACCATTGCCGTCACCATCCACTTGCCGCCGCGCTTCTCCATGTAGAAGCGCTGGCCCATCGGCCCGGCGAGCTCGGAGTCCATCAGCCAGCCCTTGCGTCCGTCGCGAAGCACCACCTCGGTCTGGAAATCGTTGCCGGGGATGATCTTGACCACGTCCCAGGCGAGCGTTGCGATGGCGGGGCCATCATGCTCCGGCGTCTTGCGCAGCCGGGAGCCGGGCAGCACCACCATCAGATAGTCCGCGTCCGGCGTTTGGGCCCACGCATCGGATTGGACCACCAGCGAAGGAATGACCCGCGCGGCTCCCGAGCGGGCGCAGCCAAGCCTGATCACCTGCTGCAGCTCCATCCAATATTCGTCGCCGGCGTCGTCAATGATCTTGCCCACTGCCGCTGGCCCCTGCCCACCGCCGAAGTCGGCAGTCGCGTCCGCGGCGATCAGCCGCAGCAGGCCGGCACGATCCCTGGTCAGCACCGCCGTGGTCAGCTTCTGGCGGAATGCCGCGAAGGCCGGGTCTCCGCCGCACTGCTCCACCGGCGGAAGTTTGCGTGGAACTGGCGGAGCGGCACCCGCGCCCGAGGCGACGCAGGCCGCCGCGAGCGCCAGCGCGATGCGCGGCGCGTCAATCGAGCGGGATGATGACCTCATCCGGGCGGACCAGCCCCAGGTCCTTGCGCACCAGCTCATCGGCCATGTCGGGGTCGGCTTTCCTGGGATCGAGCAATTGCGAGCGATGGCGAA
>DASUXP010000105.1:0-4835 GCA_036377835.1 Sphingomicrobium sp.
CGCTTCGGCACGCTCAACGACGAGATGCTGCGGGCGATGCGGCTGGTGGTCGACACCGGAATCCACACCAAGGGTTGGACCCGCGAGCAGGCGATCGATTACATGCTGGCCAACTCGGGCATGTCGAAGACCGACGCGACCGCCGAGGTCGAGCGCTATATCGCGATTCCCTCACAGGCGACCGCCTACAAGGTCGGCGCGCTGACCATCCAGCGCTTGCGAAAAAAAGCGGAGGATGCGCTCGGGCCGCGGTTCGACATCCGCGAGTTCCACGCGCAGGTGCTCGATTCGGGCGCGCTTCCGCTGGCGATTTTGGAAGCGAAGATCGACCGCTGGATCGCGGAGAAGAAGGGCGGTTCGGTTACGCCGGCGGGGGGCCAGCCCGAGCGGGGGTGAGCATTCCTGCCTGTCCGCGAAGCGGATGGGGAGGAACTTAGCCCTTGAGCTCCACGAAGGGGGCGAACTTGACCTCGCGCTTGACGAAGCTGGTCTCGTAGCGGCGGACGGTGGGGTCGGCGACGAGGACGGCGTCGCAGAGCGCGTTGAACTCGGCCATGCTCGTGCAGTCGAACAGCAGGAGCAGGTCGCAGTCGCCGGTGGTCTCGTAACAGAATTGCACCTGATCGACGGCGCTAAGGCGCTTCTCGAGCGCGGCCTTGCCGCTGAGGTCCGCATGATCGGCGAGCTCGACGAACACCAAGGCGCGCAGGCGCTCGCCGGTCAGCCGCTCCGAGACGAGTGCGATCGTGCGCGCGATCCACCCGTCCGCGCGCAGCCGCCGCAGCCGGCGGGCGATGGCCGACGGCGACAGCGGCACCGAGCGCGCAAGCTCCTCGGCGGTGCGCGAATCATCGCGCTGAACCTGGTTGAGAAGCGCTAGGTCGAAGCCGTCGAGCATGACCCGAGCGTGCCAAATTTTGGCATGGTGCGCACCTCTTTTGCGCGGCCTTGGCAAAGTCGGGCCGGAGGCCCCCGCCGTTCATCCATTCGACAGGCCAAGCGCGTCCAACAGGCGTAACAACTCGCGAAACAGGGACGAACATGACCATTTCGAAATATTCGCCTTTTCTGTTCATTGCGGCGGCCTGCCTGCCAATCCCCCTCCCGGCGCAGCAGGCCGCCGCGCCGGCGCCCGCCCCTGCCCAGGCGACGCCGGCCTCCATTCCGCTGGAAGCGGGCGAAGGCCGCGCGGTGGCGCTGAAGCTCGCCGATGACCTCGTGAGCTCGTTCGTGTTCCGCGAGAACGCCGAGGATTATGCGGCGATGCTGAGGCAGAATGCCGCGGCAGGGCGCTACGACAAGGGCACGCGCGGCGAGCTTGCCAAGCTCCTCACCGAGGACCTGCTCGCGGTGCACAAGGACGGGCATTTGCACGTGATGCTGGCGCGGCCGGAAGGCGCCCGCGGCGGGCGCGCCGACGGTCCGCCCAGGGGTTTCCCGCCGCTGATCCAGTCGGCGAAGACGATCGCGCCCGGCATCGGCTACATCCGCTTCACCGCCTTCTTCGGCACCGACGAGGAAGTCGCCGCGGTGCGCAAGTGGCTGGCGGAGAACAAGGACGCGAAGACCTTGATCTTCGACCTGCGCAACCACCATGGCGGCGGGCTCGACGAGCAGGACGCGATCTTCTCCTATCTCTACGGCGAAAAGACGCCGCTGGTGAAAATGGCGATCGCCAGGGACGTCTATGAAAAGGGCGGCTCGCCGCTGGAAGGTGGGGCGACTTTGGTCTTCGCGGCCGAGGGCGACAAGATGGTCGCGACCCACAGCGCCCTTCCCGGCGAAGCGACCCCGCTGCGCAACGCCAAGGTCTATCTGCTGGTGTCCAACCGAACGGCCTCGGCGGCCGAGCATTTCGCCCTCGCGCTGAGATCCACAAGCCGCGCGACCCTCATCGGAGAGGCGACCGCCGGGGCCAATCACTTCGGCGGGGCGCAGCCGCTCGGCGAGCATTTTGCGGTGTGGATGCCGGTCGGCCGGACCTACGACATCGAGACCGGCAAGGACTGGGAAGGCGCCGGAATCGCGCCTGATATCGCGGTCGACCCAAAGCAGGCGCTGGTGCTCGCGCTCGAGAAATCGGGGCTCAGCCATGCCGAGGCGATGCGGCTCGATGCCCAGGAAGTGCCGGCCGAGCCGGTCCATTCGGACAAGCTTCGGGCACGGTAGGCGGCAGAATGGGCCGGCCGGTTCGTCGATTGGAACGAGCGCCGGCCGGCCCGTCGCGCCAGGAGGGAAAGTGGAGGAGCATGCTCATGCGCAGGCATTTGCGGAAGCTGCTGATCCTTGCGGCCGTAGCAGCGGTCGCTCCGGTCTCGCCGGTCCAGGCACCGGCGACGGCCGAACCGATGCGCCACGACGGCGCCTGCCCTTACGCCCGGGCCGCCGCCGCCGCCGCGCAGCGCGAGGCTTATGCGGGCGGCGGGGTGTCCGAAGGGATTCCCGCGATCACGCTCGGTAGAAGCGCGACGCTGCTGACGCCTTAAGCGGGCGGCCCCTCCACCATTGAATCTTAGTTCAATGGTCCCCCTCCCCGGCAAATGCCGGGGAGGATGACAGCGCCTCGGCGATGAGGCGGCGGCTGTTGTCGATACCGTAGAGCGCGATGAAGCTGCCCATGCGCGGGCCTTGCGACGAGCCGAGCAGGGTCTCGTACAGCGCTTGAAACCAGCCGCGGAGCGATTCGAACGGGTGGCGCTTGCCGACCTCGAACACCTGCGTCTGGATGTCCTCGGCGGATGAATCGGCCGGAAGCTTGGCAAGCTCGGAATCGAGGTCACGCAGGGCCTCGGCTTCCATCTCGCTCGGAGGCCGGCGCTTCAAGCCGGGGACGACGAAATCACGCGCATAATTGACCGCCAGGCCGATCAGCTCGTCGAGCTCGGGATCGGTCTCGGGCGAGGTGCCGGGCGCATAGCGGTGCACGAACTTCCACGCCGTTTCCTTGTCGGCGATGCCCGGCAGGCTGACGAGGTTGAGCAGCAGTCCGTAAGTCACCGGCAGCCTGCTCTCCGGAACCTTGCCGGCGTGGATGTGGTGCACCGGGTTGCCGAGCTTCTGCTCGACCGGCTGGTTCGGATAATTGCCGCGGAACTGCCAATATTCGTCGACCGCGCGGGGGATCACGCCGATGTGCAGGCTCTTGGCGCGCCTCGGCTCGCGATAGATGTAGAAAGCGAGGCTCGGCTCGCTGCCGTAGCGCAGCCATTCCTCGAGACTGAGGCCGTTGCCCTTCGACTTGGAGATTTTCTCGCCCTTCTCGTCGAGGAACATCTCATAGTTGAAGCCCTCGGGCGGGCGGCCGCCGAGGATGCGGGCGATCTTGCCCGACTGGGTGACGCTGTCGATCAAGTCCTTGCCAGCCATTTCATAATCGACGCCGAGGGCGACCCAGCGCGCGGCCCAGTCGACCTTCCATTGCAGCTTGGCCGAGCCGCCGAACGCCGATTGCCGGATGCGGGCGCCGTCCTCGTCGTCGAAGGCAATGAGGCCGGCCTCGGCGTCGATCACCTCGACGGCGACCTGGAGCACGCGGCCGCTCGACGGCGAAATCGGGAGCACCGGCGAATAGGTCTTGCGGCGGTCCTCGCCGAGGGTGGGGAGCATCACGCCCATGATCGCGTCCCACCCCAGGAGCACCTTGCGGATCACCGCATCGAACCGGCCGCTGGTGTAGCAATCCGTCGCCGAGACGAACTCGTAGTCGAAGCCGAAGCGGTCGAGGAAGGAGCGGAGCATCGCATTATTGTGGTGGGCGAAGCTCTCGTGCGTGCCGAACGGGTCGGGGATCTGCGTCAGCGGCTTGCCGAGATTGTCGGTCAGGAGCTGCTGGTTGGGGACGTTCTCGGGGACCTTGCGAAGGCCGTCCATGTCATCGCTGAAGGCGATGAGGCGGGTCGGCGCGCCGCCGGTGAGCTCCTGATAGGCCTGGCGGACGAAGGTGGTCCGGGCGACCTCGTTCCAGGTGCCGATGTGGGGCAGGCCGGAGGGGCCGTAGCCGGTCTCGAAAATCACCGGCTCGCCGGCGGGCTTGCCGTCGGGCCAGCGCTGCAACAGCTTGCGCGCTTCCTCGTACGGCCAGGCTTTCGAGGCCAATGCGGCGGAGCGGATGTCGTCCTCGGCGGTCATGCGGCGGCTCTTGCCCTTGTGAGACTGCAAGGCAAGAGCGCTCATGCCGGGTAGGAGCCGAACGTTCCCTACGAAACAGGCTGATCATTGGACACGCTGTGACAAACGCCTCAACAGCCGTTATTTCGTGCGCATGGACCCACGCGACCGTAAAGCTCTGATCGCTACTGGCAGTGTCATTGCTGCGCTTTTCGCGATCGGCGCCATCGGTAGTTACGTCGACTCGCAGCAGCCGAGGCCGCTCGTGACAACCTCGACGGATCCGGCCTTCGAAGCTCGTTACAAAAAAGCCGAGGCTGACAAGCGCGCACAGGAGCGGGCGCTCTATTGCGCCGGACGGCCAGAAAACTGCTAGGTTCGGATCGCGCTACTCTTGCGGGTGAGCGGGAGCGAGATCTCGTGTTGCCATTTCGTTCCCTGTGCGTCACGCCTGGCATGTGAGTCCCCCCAATCTTCCGGCGCTGCACGCAACCCACGCGGGAATCTGGATCGCGGGCGGCGACGGCGAGGTTCGCGAAGCGAGCCGGGGGGAGGCGATCGCTCGGGCCGCGGAGACCCCGCACATCATCTTGAACGCGCCGCTGGTCGGCCAGCGCCTCGGTTATCCCGAGCTGAGCGGGCTCGACCTGCTCGAGCTGTTCGCCTTCATCCACCCGGCGCGGTTCGCGGTGCCGACGGCGGCGGGCCTGAGCCGCGCGGTGGGGCTG
>DASUXP010000106.1:0-2898 GCA_036377835.1 Sphingomicrobium sp.
CCATCACCGGTTGGATCTCGCTTTGCATCGCCTTGCTCCCTCGATGCTGCGTCGGTGCGCAGCGTTCGGGCATGATCTGATTGCGCGGCGGTCGGGAAAATGCGGGATTCTCCTTAGGTTGCGACTCCGTAATATTACGCAGTGCCGGATCGTTCGCCGAGGTGCACAACGGTAGCGGTGGGAGGCAGCAATGGCGCAGATAGCGAAGATGGCGCGCATTAGACCCTGCGACTCGGCCTATTTCGGCGGTCGCGCCGTTCAGGAATTGGTGGCGGCCGGGAATGCGGCCTGCGAAGCCGCGAGGGAGCGTCATCTCGAGCTTGCCGCAATGTACCGCGCCCGTGCGCTGATCCAGCCAGACAGACCCGTGCTCGCGACCGTCACTAGCGTTGGCGACGTCGCACCGGAAGTGGCATAATCGGGAATTCGAGTCGCCGGTGGAACAGCCAGCCATCACCATTTTGAATGCCCAGCGGATCATGGCGATCTCGACGGTCCGTCCTGACGGGTGGCCGCAAACGACGATCGTCGGCTATGCCAACAAGGGCTTCGACATCTTCTTCCTGATCTTCAGGACGAGCCAGAAGTTTGCCAACATTCAGCGCGATGATCGCATCTCGATCGCAGTCGCGCCCGATCCCGCGGACCTGGGTGACCTCAAGGCGGTCTATGCCGGCGCGCATGCCACTGAGATCACCGACGAGAAGGAGCGCGACGAAGCGTGGCGGCAGCTGATGCAACGCCACTCCAATCTCGCCGGATTCCAAATGCCCGACGCTAAGGATGCGGTGTTCATGCGCGCTCGCTGCAAATATATCTCGGTGCTCGACTTCAGCCTCGGACTCGGTCACCGCGAACAACTGGTCATCGACGACACCGGGACACCAGTCGACGCCGCGATGGTGAAAGAGGAATGGGGCTCAGCCACGGCGAGCTAGATCGCCGGGGCTGTCAAGGACTTAAACAGCGATGTTGGTTCAACTGATCCTTGCCAGCGCGATGGTCATCGCGACGGTGCTGCTTCATCTGATCGGCCTTGCGGTATTGATGCGCGTCTTGCGGTCGCATAGCCTGTTGCTCGCTCCGCTCAGAATCATGCCACTCACCGTGCTGGTTGGCGCGTCAATTGGCATATTCGCAATCCACACGATCGAGATCTGGCTCTATGCCGCGCTCTACCTTGGGCTCGGTGCATTCGGCGAGTTCGAGACCGCTCTTTATTTCTCGACGGTCACCTACGCATCGGTCGGATATGGCGACGTTCTGTTGCCGCAGGCGTGGCGGATCCTCGGGGCCATAGAGGGAGCGACAGGAATCATCATGCTAGGCTGGTCCACGGCGTTCCTCGTCGCTCTGTTGGGGAAGCTGAAACTGTTCGGGCATGACTGGCTCAGGGTGAGCGAATAGCCACTCGGCCGGCAGCATTCCGTCAAGGGTAGGCAGGAATGTCCAACAATAGGCAGCGCGCCGCAGGCATCTTCCAGCGGTTGCCCGCAGCCCATTAACCCTATCGGCTGCCCGGATGTTGGACATTGGCTGAGGCATTTGCCTCGGCGGCTCGGCGCTCGCGGTTCCGTGCCGCGGCCGCCGCTCGTCGAAAAATGGAGTGCGTTGGGCGGCGGGCGTTGCGATTCGGCGGGCAGGCGTTAAGGTTCGCGGCTCGCCTTCCATTAATCCGGAGACTTCAAGCCGATGCGCAGCATCCGCAGCGTTGCCCTACTGATTGCCGCAACCGCGCTCACCGCCCCGGCCCTGGCCGCCGCTCCCGCCGTCGCCGCGCCCGCCGCTGCCGCCGCCACCGCCGGGGCGCCGGCGGCCAAGTCGGTGCCGGTGTCCGAACTGGTCCGCCAGGTCAACATCCCGCACACCCTCTTTCGCCTCAAGAACGGGCTGACGGTCATCGTCCACGAGGACCACAAGGCGCCGGTCGTCGCGGTCAGCACCTGGTACAATGTCGGCTCCAAGGACGAGCCCAAGGGCAAGACCGGCTTCGCGCACCTGTTCGAGCACCTGATGTTCAACGGCACCGAGAACCTGCCGGGCGACTTCTTCACCTACCTGCAGCAGATCGGCGCGACCGATTACAACGGGACCACCTGGTACGACCGCACCAATTATTTCGAGACGGTGCCGACGGGCGCGTTCGAGCGGGCGCTGTTCATGGAAAGCGACCGCATGGGCCATTTGCTCGGAGCGGTGACCCAGGAGGTGCTCGATAACCAGCGCGGCGTGGTGCAGAACGAGAAGCGCCAGGGCGATAGCCGCCCGGGCGGGCTGGTCCAATATGCGGTGCAGGAGAACCTGTTCCCCGCCGGCCACCCCTATCACCACACCACGATCGGCTCGATGGCCGACCTCGACGCGGCGAGCCTCGCCGACGTCAAGCAATGGTTCCGCGACAAATACGGACCCAACAACGCCGTGCTGGTGATCGCCGGCGACGTCACGGCGGCCGAGGCGAAGCCGCTGGTCGAGAAATATTTCGGCGACATCGCGCGCGGGCCGGTCAACAACCCGGCGCAGGCCAATGTGCCGACGCTGGCCGCGGCCAAGACCATCCCGATGAAGGACAATGTCGCGACCACCGTGATCCAGCGCTACTGGGCGGTGCCGGGCCTGCTCGACCGGCGCATGGAGGCGCTCGACATCGGCGCGTCGGTGCTCGGCGGCCTCGCCAGCTCGCGGCTCGACAATGAGCTGGTGCGCAAGGAGAAGATCGCGGTCGGGGTGACGGCGAGCATGTCGCCGTTCCACCGCATCGGCCTGTTCTCGGTCACCGCGACGGTGAAGCCCGGAGTCGACCCGGCGCTGGTGTCGCGGCGGCTCGACCAGATCATGGCCGATTATATCGCCAAGGGCCCGACCCAGGACGAGGTCCAGCGCGCGGTGATGCAGGTC
>DASUXP010000107.1:0-5471 GCA_036377835.1 Sphingomicrobium sp.
CGTCGGTGTCGACAACGGCGTCGGCGGGATCAACATCAACGTCATTTCCGACTTCTCGAACCGGGCAGGGAGCGGAGCGGATTATTACCTGATGGCGCTCGGCTACCACGACCGCGCGCCCAACATCAAAACCGGCGGCTATGCCTTGTGGTCGGGCACGAGCTTCTCCGCGCCGACCATCACGGGCGCGGTGGCGCTGCTCGCGCAGGCGTTCCCCAACCTCAAGGGCGCGGACATCGTCAGCATCCTGTTCCAGAGCGCCGACGACCTCGGAGCCCCGGGGACTGATGCGATCTACGGGCATGGGCGGCTCAACCTTGCCCGCGCCTTCCAGCCGATCGGAGCGACGAGCATGGCCGACAGCCAGCAGCCGGTCAGCACCTCGTACAACGGCGGGCTGCCCGGCGCGGCCGGCGACGCCGGCGCCCAGGGCTCGCTCGGCGCTGTCATCCTAGACGGCTACAGCCGCGCGTTCGTCCTCAACCTCGCGCGGACGCTGCGCGAGGCGCCCAAGGACCGGCCGCTGACCCGCGCGCTGCAGACCGACGTGCAGGTCGCTTCGGCGGCTGCCGGCCCGGTCAGCGTCGCCATGACCGTGAGCCAGCGCCACGGCCTCCGCGGCTTCGAGCTCGAGCGGCTGGGAATCGGACCGGAGGACGCTCGGCGCGCCCGCCTCGTTGCCGGCTCTGCGGTCGCCAGGCTCGGCGACAAGACCGCCGTCGCGTTCGGCTTTGCCGAGGGCGCGAAGGCGATGGAGCGGCGGCTGAACGGCGCCGAGGCCGGCGCCTTCCTCATTGCCAGGGACGTGGTCGGGGAGCCGGGCTTCGCCGCCAAGCGCAACGGCAGCATGGCCTTCCGCCAGGAATTCGCCGGGACCGGCATCACCTTCTCGGGCGAGACCGGAAGCGTGTGGCAGGACCAGGACGACCGAACCAACGCGTTCGGCTCGCCCTATCGCTGGGCCAACGTCGCGCTCGACCGCAGGTTCGGCAGCAGCTGGGTTTCGGCCGGGATCGGCCGGCTCGAGGAGAAGCAGACTTTGCTCGGCGGGCGCATGGGCAATGCGCTCGGCGGCGGCGGATCGAAAACCCTGTTCCTCGACGTCGAGGGGCGCCACGATTTCGGGAACGGCTGGAGCGCGGCGCTGACCGCCCGCCACGGCTGGACCGACTTCGCCGCGGGCAAGTTCCAGACCAGCGCCTATGGCTTCGACCTCACGAAGTCGGCCCTGTTCAGCGACAATGACAAGCTCGGCTTGCGTCTGTCGCAGCCGCTGCGCGTCGAGAGCGGCGGCTTCGCCATGTTGCTTCCGACTGCCTATGATTATGCGACGCTGACCGCGACGACCTCGCTCAGCCGCTTCTCGCTGACGCCGAGCGGGCGCGAGCTCGACGCGGAGCTGAGCTACGGCTCGAGCATCCTCGACGGCAACGGCTGGATCGGCGGCAATCTGTTCGCGCGGCGCCAGCCGGGTCACATCGCCGACGAGAAGAACGACATCGGTGCGGCGGTGCGCCTCGCGCTGACTTTCTAGGAGAAATCAGGCGGTGCCGTCGTCAGGCCCACGCCGCCTGATCTTCGGCGTCAGCATCCCGACCCGCTCGCGGTAGAGCTCGTAGTCACGCCCGAGCATGCTGACGAGGTCGTGCTCCTCGTAGCGGATGGCGATCAGCATGTAGAGCGACATGCCACCGGCGAGCAGCAAATGCCCGACGGTCATTTCCGGCGCCGCCCAGAAGGCAAGGAAGAATCCGGCCATCATCGGATGCCGCACCCATTTGTACAGAAACGGCTCGCGGAAGTGCGTTGAAGCGGCTTCGCGGCGACGCAGGTGGAACCAGGCCTGCTGCAGGCCGAACAGCTCGAAATGGTTGATGAGGAAGGTGCTGACGAGGACGGTCAGCCAGCCGAGCCAGAACAGCACCCAGAGGATGTCGTGGAGGGCCGGCGTCGTCACGTTCCACACGACGGTGTCGATCGGTCGCCATAGCAGGAACAGCAGGATCAGGATCGCGCTGGTGACGAGCACATAAACGCTGCGCTCGAGCGGCGGCGGGACGATCCCCAGCCACCAGCGCTTGAACCCCTGCCGCGCCATGACGCTGTGCTGGATCCCGAACAGCGCAATCAGCCCCAGGTCGATGAAGGTCGCCGAAATGGCGTCCGCCGCGGGCCCCTCGTCGACCGTCAATGTGGCGAAGGCGATGTCGCCGACGAAGACGATCAGATAGAGGAAGGTCGCGAAGAAAATCGCGTAGGCGGCGATCGCGAAGACGAGCGCGGCAACCCGGGACATGGCGCCGGCTCAGCGGCCGGTCACGCCGTATTTGACGATCACCGGCGCTTCGCAGCCGCCGATGCGCCGATAGACCGTCGCGTACACGTCGGCATCGGGCAATTCGTTGAGCTTCTGCGCCTTCGGCGTCTTGCCCCGCCGGGCGGCCTCGTAGCGCGAGGTCGCCGGACAGTTGGCCGGCTGGCCGGCCCTGGGGTTGACCACCGGCATGTCGGCTGCCGGAGCGGGCGCTGCGCCCATCAGCATGGCGAGAAGGAGGGACATGGCACTGCTCCTTTCGCGGTCCGATTTACCAGAGGTTGGCTAGACCGTGAAGCTCTCGCCGCAGCCGCAGGCGCCCTTGGCGTTGGGGTTGTCGAAGACGAAGCCGGCGGCGAAATCGTCCTCGCGCCAGTCCATCACCGATCCGACGAGATAGAGCACCGAGGCGCCGTCGACATAGAAGGTGCCGCCGGGCGTCTCGATCTTCTCGTCGAACGGCTGCTCCTCCGTCACATAATCGACCGAATAAGCGAGGCCCGAGCAGCCGCGGCGGGGAGTCGAGAGCCGCACTCCAAGGGCGCCTTCAGGCGCCTTGGCCATCAGCTCGGCGATGCGCGCCTGCGCGCCGGTGGTGAGGGTGATCGCGGCCGGGCGGGCGCGCAGTTTCGTCTCGCTATTCACGGCACTTCACTCCACCGCTCATGCTGAGTAGCCGCGAAGCGGCGTATCGAAGCACGGTCCTTCGATACGCGCCTGCGGCGCTACTCAGGATGAGCGGGTTATTTTTCATCACAACATCCCCAATTCGAGGCGGGCTTCGTCGCTCATCTTCGACGGATCCCACGGCGGGTCCCAGACGAGGTTGACGACCGCGTCGCGGATGCCCGGCACCGACAGCACCCGAAGCTCGACCTCGCCCGGCATCGATTCCGCCACCGGGCAGTGCGGGGTCGTCAGGGTCATGGTGATGGTCGCATCGCCGTCTTCGGAAATGTCGACGTCGTAGATGAGGCCGAGCTCGTAGATGTCAACGGGGATCTCAGGGTCGTAGATCGACTTCAGGGTCTCGACCACGGCGGCCTGGAGGTCGCTGCCTGCGCCCCCCTTCGGCTCCTCGTCCTCCGGCTGGCCGGAAAGAAAGCCGGCGAGATAGTCGCGCTTGCGCTCGAATTCCGGAGTGACGCGCGCGCGCGGCGGCGGAGCCACCGACTCCACCTCTTCCGTTTCGATCCTGCGCTCCTCGTTCATGCCGAGAAAATCCGTTTCACTTGGCCGATCCCGCGCACCAATGCGGCGATGTCCGAGCTGTCGCTGTGCGCCGCGAAGCTCGCCCGCGCCGTCGCCTCGACTCCGAGCCAGCGCATCAGCGGCTGCGCGCAGTGGTGGCCGGCGCGGACGGCGACGCCCGCGTCGTCCAATATGGTGGCGGTGTCGTGGGGATGAACCCCGTCGACGTTGAAGCTGACGATCCCGGCAGAATCCCCAGGGCCGTAGAGGGTCACGCCATCGATGCTGCGCAGCGCCTCGCGGCATTCGGCGACGAGCGCGCATTCGTGTGCATGGATCGCCTCGAGGCCGAGTTGCTCGACCCAGTTCACCGCCGCGTGCAACCCAACCGCGCCGACGATGTGCGGCGTTCCGGCTTCGAACCGCGCCGGCGGATCGAGATAGGTCGTCTCGTCGAACCGCACCGTGTCGATCATCGCGCCACCGCCCTGCCATGGAGGCATCGCGGCAAGTAGCTCCGCGCGGCCCCACAGGCAGCCTATGCCGGTCGGTCCGTAGAGCTTGTGGGCCGAGAAGGCGTAGAAATCGGCGTCGATCGCTGCCACATCGACCGGCAGGCGCGGCACAGCCTGGCAACCGTCGAGCAGCAGCAGCGCCCCTTTCGAATGGGCGATGTCGGCGGCGCGCCTGGCGTCGAGGATCGAGCCGAGCACGTTCGACACATGGGCGAAGGCCACGACGCGATGCTCTTCGGTCAGCATCGCCTCGGCGGCGTCGAGATCGATCTGCCCGTCGGGGGTCAGCGGCACCGCGTCGACTTCGTAGCCGGCGAGCTGCCAGGGGACGATGTTGCTGTGGTGCTCCAGGCTCGACAGCAGGACGCGGTTGCGGCCATTCCTCGGCAGAGCGCGCGCGACGAGGTTGATCGCCTCGGTCGCGCCGCGGGCGAAGACGAGCTCGTTCGGCTGGCCGCCGATGAGGTTGGACGCCGCGGCGCGCGAGCGCTCATAGGCGTCGGTCATGGTCGCCGAGCGCTCGTACACGCCGCGATGCACCGTCGCATAATCGCGCGAATAGGCCGTCGTGATCGCGTCGATCACCTTCTGCGGCTTCTGCGCTGTCGCGGCACTGTCGAGGTAGTGCCAGTCGCGAATCGCCGGGAACTGGTCGCGGACCATTCCTCCCCGGAACGGGGAGGTGGCAGCGCGAAGCGCTGACGGAAGGGTCGGCCCCTCCACCACCTCGCTGCGCTCGGCGGTTCCCCTCCCCGTTCCGGGGAGGATTTGATCGGGCGCGTTCACACGACTCTCCGCAACGCATCGCGAGCGGCTTCGCAGATTGCGTCGGACTCGTTCGCGCCATCCCACAGGCCCATGACGAAGCCTTCGAGCAGCAGCGCCCGAGCGCTCGCCGGATCGAGGCCGCGACTTTCTGCATAGAAGAGCTGCATCGCGTCCAGCTCGCCGACCGTGGCGCCGTGCGCGCATTTCACGTCGTCGGCGAAAATCTCCAGCTCGGGCTTGGCGTTGGCCGTCGCGCCGCGATCGAGCAGCATGGCCTTGACCGACTGCTCGGCGTCGGTCTGTTGAGCCCCGCGCGCGACCTCGACCTTGCCGAGGTACGAGCCGACGGCCTTGCCGTTGAGGACGCTGCGGATGGTCTGGCGTGAGCGGCCGCCGACGCCGAGGTGGCGAACGTTGGTGACGAACTCGTTGGTGGAGAGGCCGTTGCCGATGTTGGCGCCGTAGAGCTCGAAATCGGCGCCCGCCGCGAGGCTGACATCGAGCTCGATGCGACCGTAGACCGGCGCGGTGTTGAGTGCGAAGATGCGCGCCTTGGCGCTTTCGCCGAGCGCCAGCTGCACCCGGCGAAGTTGGACGTCATCGGACGTGGGAAGCCACACTTCCTCCAAGCTCTCCCCGGCACCGACGGTCAACGTCACCGGCTCGGCGAACTGCTCCCAGAC
>DASUXP010000108.1:0-4693 GCA_036377835.1 Sphingomicrobium sp.
CACGTCTTCACCGACCGCATGCTCCGCGCCCGTGGGCGCGAGGAAACCCTGATCCTCGGCTCCGACACGCTGCGCCCGATCATCCGCGAGCTCCTGCCGGAAGCTGAGATCGTCAGCCGTCCGCGCTTTTCGACGCTGCGATACGCCGGAAGTGTCAAGCTCTCGCGCCTCCCCCCGCGTTCCGCCGTCGTCGCCTTCTCCGCCGAGCAGGTGTATGCGCTCGCCGAGATGCTTCGCCGGTTCCGCGGGGGCGCGGCGGTGGTGATGGGCGCGCTCTCGCCCGCCACGCGCAACGCCCAGGTCGCGATGTTCCAGCGCGGCGAGGTCGATTACCTCGTCGCCACCGATGCCATCGGCATGGGCCTCAACATGGACGTGACGCATGTCGCATTCGCCGGGCTCGAGAAGTTCGACGGCCGCCGCGACCGCCGACTCACCATCGCCGAAATGGCGCAGATCGCCGGCCGCGCGGGCCGTCACCAGAAGGACGGCAGCTTCGGCACTTTGGGCCTCAGCGATTCCAGCGCCCAGCTCAGCGAGGAGGAGGTCGACGCGATCGAGGAGCATCGCTTCCGCCCGCTCGACTTCGTCTATTGGCGCAATGCGGAGCTCGACTTCACTGACGTCAAGGCGCTGATCCGTAGCCTCGAGGCGAAGAGCGACGATCCTTTGCTTCGTCCCGCGCCCGAAGCCATCGACCTCGCCGTCCTGAAACTCCTCGCCGAGGACCCGGCGATCGCCGCGCGCCGCAGCCAGCAGGCGCGTCGGCTGTGGGCGGTGTGCGGCCTTCCCGATTTCCGCAAGGTCGGGCCGATGCACCATGCGCGCATGGTCCGCCGTCTGTTCAGCTACATCGGCGAGGGCGGGCACGTGCCGCACGAATGGTTCGCCGCCGAGGTCGCGCGGCTCGACAATATGAGCGGCGACATCGAGGCGCTCGCCGACCGCCTCGCCGGGATCCGCAGCTGGGCCTACATCGCCCACCGGCCCGACTGGCTTGCCGAGCCGGTGAAGTGGGCCGATCGCACCCGAGAGGTGGAGGCGCGCCTCAGCGACGCGCTGCATGAGCGGCTGACTCAGCGCTTCGTCGATCGCCGCACCGCAGTGCTGGTGCGCGACATCGGCGCACGCGGTGCGGATGCGCTGCCCGTCACCGTCGCTGCCGACGGCGAGGTCAGCGTCGGACCCGAGCCGATCGGCCACCTCAGCGGCTTCGAGTTCCGCGTCGACCCGTCCGCCCGGCTCGCCGACAAGCGCCTGCTGCTCGCCGCCGCCGAGCGCCGCCTCGGCGACGAGCTCGACCGCCGCGCCAATGCGCTGGTCGATGCGCCGGACCACGCCTTCGAGCTGGTCACCGACGCAAACGGCGCCCTGGCCGTAGGCTGGCAGGGGCATGCGCTCGCTCGCCTCGCCCCCGGCCGCTCGCTGCTCGAGCCGGCGATCCGCACCGCTCGCACGCTCGACCGACTCTCGGCGCAAAGCCGCGCAGGGTTGCGGGCGCGGCTCGAAACCTGGCTCGACGCACAGGTCGATCGCCACTTGCGGCCGCTGAAGCGGCTCGCGGCCGCCGCCGGAGCACCGTCGAACAGCCCCGGCGTGCGGGCGCTCGCCGCCATGCTGGCCGACGCCGGCGGTACCCTTCCGCGCAAGGCGGTGCTCGGCCCGATCGCGCACCTCGAGCAACCGGACCGGCAGGCGCTCCACAAGCTCGGCGTCCGCCTCGGGCCGCTCGACGTTTTCCTCTCGTTGCTGCTCAAGCCCGGCGCCCAGCAGTGGCGCGCCGCGCTGCTTGCGGTCCGCTCGGGCCAGCCGATGCCGGCGATGCCTCCGGCGGGTGCGGCCACCCTTGGACCCGAGGCGGACCCGCGCGGAGCGGCGCTCGCCTATCGACGCCTCGGCCGCGACTGGATTCGCATCGACCTTGCCGACCGGCTCGCCAGCTACGCGCACAAGGTCCGTTCGTCGGGTGGCGACAATCCCGTGGATGCGGAGCTCGCCACCTCGGTCGGACTCGACGAGGAGGCCGTCGCAAGGCTGATGGCCGAGGTCGGCTTCGCCAAGGCGGGGGAGGCCTGGCGCTGGCGCGGCCGGCGCCCGCCGCGCGACGAGCGCAGGCCCGCCGCCCCGTCGCACGCCTTCGCCGAGCTGGCGAAGCTGAAGAAGTGAACTGCCAACCCATCTCCGTTCATCCTGAGGAGGGACTGAGTAGCCCGGAGGGCGTATCGAAGGCCCATCTCGAAGTACCACCACTTGTCCTTCGAGATGCCGCTTCGACTGGGCTCAGCGGCTCCTCAGGACGAACGGAATGAGGATCGACCGCTTCCTCGTCTTCATCCGGCTGGTCAAAAGCCGCACGCTCGCGCAGGCGGTGGTCGAGACCGGCCACGTGCGCATCGACGGCAGGCGCGTCGAGAAAGCGAGCGAGGAGATACGCGCCGGAAGCGTCATCGCCCTTCCGCTGCGCGGCCGCGTCAGGGTGCTCAAGGTGCTCGCCCTGCCCAGCCGCCGCGGCCCCGCCGCCGAGGCACGCGCCTGCTACGAGGAGCTGGGAATTGACGAGCCGCAGACCCCGGCATAGCGAGGGTGCCAAAGGGAGCTTCGACCCATGACCTATGTCGTCACCGACGCCTGTATCCGCTGCAAATATATGGATTGCGTCGAGGTGTGCCCGGTCGACTGCTTCTACGAAGGCGAGAACATGCTCGTCATCAATCCCAACGAATGCATCGATTGCGGCGTGTGCGAGCCCGAATGTCCGGCCGAGGCCATTCTTCCCGATACCGAGAGCGGGCTCGAGAAATGGCTCGAGCTCAACTCCACCTTCTCCGCCGAATGGCCCAACATCACCCGCAAGAAGGAGAGCCCCGCCGACGCCGACGAGCACAAGGGCGAGGAGGGCAAGTACGACAAATATTTCACGCCCGACCCCGGCACGGGCGACTAACCGCCGATACTATCGCGGATTTTCAGACCCGCTTTTCCTCGGAGCGCCCGCCTGTCATAGTGCGCTAAAACAGGGGGAACAGAATTTATGCGCCTCGCATGCCTTGCGCTCGCGACCTGCTGCCTCGCCTCGCCCGCGCTCGCCCAGTCGGGCCCGCAGTTGCCGAGCCCCGAAGAGGTCCGCGCCCGCGACAGCTTCACCGTGGCGCTCGGCGCCGGGCTCTCACCCGATTACGAAGGTTCGGACGATTATCGCCTGATCCCCGCCGCGGCGATCCGCGGCAAAATCGGCGGCATTTCCTTCAGCACCCGCGGCCTCTATCTCTACGTCGACGTGATCCCGGATCGCGCCAGCGGTGTGAACTTCGACTTCGGTCCGGTCGTCGGCGCGCGGCTCAACCGCACCCGCAAGATCCACGACGATATTGTCGATTTGCTTCCGGATCGAAACACGGCGTTCGAGGTCGGGGCGTTCGGCGGAATCAGCGTCTCCGGCCTCACCAATCCCTATGATTCGCTCGCCTTCAACATCACCGCGGTGCACGACGTCGCCAGCGCCCACGAATCCACTGTCGTCAGCCCGCAGGTGAGCTTCTCGACGCCGCTCTCGCGCACCACTTACGCCAGCGCTTCGCTCGGCATGAACTTCGTCAGCGACCGGTTCGCCGATTACTATTTCAGCATCACGCCGGCCGACCGGCTCGCCACCGGCAACGTGCTTCCGGTGTTCGATGCCGACGGCGGGATGAAAGACTGGAACGCCAGCCTGCTGCTCAACCAATCGCTGTCGGGCGACCTGCTGCACGGCTTCTCGATCTTCGGCACCGCCAATTATTCGCGGCTTGTCGGCGACTTCAAGCGCTCGCCCATCGTCGACGACCGCGGCAGCGCCAACCAGTGGCTGGTTGCCGCCGGGCTCGCCTACAGCTGGTAGGCGTGCGGGCAGCGGCAATCGCGGCCCGCAGCCTCGGTCCTAGAATTCTCCGGCGATGCCGATCCGGGCGCCGTTGTTCTTGTTGCCGGCGAAGGCCGCCCCGACCTGAAGTGCGATTGGGCTGCGCGTGTTCAGCCGGTACATCAGCGACGCGCTCCCCGCGAACTCGCCGCGGAAGCTCGCGCCGGTCAACAGGTAGCTGACGCGCCCGGGCTCCGACGGCATTGGCGCATCGCCCATTGCCATGGCCGCGGCGACTCCCTGCTTCATGTCCCTGCGGTCGCGGCTCCTCAGGTCGAAGAGCGTATCGATTTGCCCCTGGAGGCCGGAGAAGTTGGTGTTGATCGCCGCGATCTGGCTGGCCAGCTGCGTATCGGCGGCGGAGCGAATGCTCGCTTCGTTGTTGATGTTGGCCTGGAGCGTGGTGTCGGCGGCGGCGCGGGTATTCGCCTCGGCCGTGTCCGCCGCTGCCCGAGTGGCGGCTTCGGCGTCGATGTTCGACTGAAGCACGGCATCCGCGCCGATTCGTGCGGCAGTCTCACCGTCGATATTGCCCTGAAGCGCCAGATCGGCCGCGGCGCGGACCACCGCCTCCGCATCGATGTTGCTCTGGAGGATCGTATCCGACGCGATCCGCGCGGCGGATTCATTGTCGATCGACGCCTGCAGCGCGGCATTCGAGGCCTGCATCTGGGCGAGGTTGACGGCATCGGTGGCGTTCACCCCGGCGGCGAGGTTGACGAGGCGCCGCTCGGATCCGGCGGCACCGATCGACACGGTGTTCGCCTGGTCCGCGAGCGAGCCCGCGCCCAAAGC
>DASUXP010000109.1:0-2286 GCA_036377835.1 Sphingomicrobium sp.
ACCGGCTTTCTTGAGCAGCCGAACGAGCTCCAGCGACTTGTATGCTGCGATCCCGCCGCCGACGATGAGGAGCACGCGCGCCATCGGCTTAGCCTAGCACAAACATGAGCAGCGCGCCGACCGCCGCTCCGGCAACGCCGATGACGACATATGGCCATGGGTTGCGCTGCTCGATCACTGCGATCTCCGGCAGCGGCGGGGGAGGCGGGGCGGCGCCGCGCGGCGGATAATATTCGTCGAGGCGCTGGATCAGCTCGGGCACCTTCTTCGCCGCGCGGACCAGCTCGATGATCCGGTCGGCGTAATAAGCCTCGGGCCCGAGCTCTGACCGGATCCATTCGCTGAGGAAGGGTTCCGCCGTTTCCCACATGTTGATGTCGGGATCGAGCGCGGTGGCGACGCCCTCGTTCATCACCATCGTCTTCTGCAGCAGCAGCAGGTGCGGCTGGGTATGCATGTCGAAGTCGCGGGTGATGGAGAAGAGAGTCTCGAGCATTCGCCCAACGGAAATCTCCTTCACCGGAAGCCCGCGGATCGGCTCGCCGGCGGCACGAAGCGCGGTCGCGAACTCTTCGACGCTATGGTGGGGCGGCACGTATTGCGCTTCGAAATGGATTTCGGCGACCCGGCGGTAGTTGCCGGTGATGAGGCCGTAGAGGATCTCCGCGAGCCACACCCGCGCGCGGCGGTCGATCCGGCCCATGATCCCGAAGTCGATGGCGGCGATCCGCCCGTCGGCGAGGGCGAACAGGTTCCCGTGGTGCAGGTCGGCGTGAAAGAAGCCGTCGACCACCGCCTGGCGGAGAAACGCGCGCACGAGGGTCGCGGCGAGGCGGCTGCAATCCTGGTCGGCGGCGATCAGCGCCTCGCGGTCGTTGAGCTTGATTCCGTCGAGCCATTCGAGGGTCAGGACCCGCCGCGCGGTCCGGCGCCAATCGATCTCCGGCACGTAATAACCGGGCTCGGCGACCATGTTCTCCTTGAGCTCCGAAGCGGAGGCCCCTTCGCGCTGCAGGTCGAGCTCGCGGGCGGTCCACTGGCGGAACTGGGCGACGACCATGCGCGGGCGCAGCCGCTCGGCCTCGCCGCCATAGGTTTCGACGTGGGCCGCGGCCCATTCATAGGTCTCGAGCGCGCGGGCGAACTCTTCCTCGATCCCCGGGCGGAGCACCTTCACCGCAACCTCGTGCCCGTCAGTGGTGACGGCGCGATGGACCTGGGCGATCGATGCGGCGCCGATGGGGACCTCGTCGAACTTCGAATAGAGGCTTTCGAGCGGCGCTCCGAACGAGCTTTCGATGGTCTGCTTGATCGCCGCGAAGGGTGCGGGCGGCAGGTCGTCCTGGAGCTGCGACAGGTTCTCCGCCGCTTTCTCGCCGACGAGGTCGGGACGGGTCGACAGCGCCTGGCCGAGCTTGATCGCGGCGGGGCCGATGGCGACGAGCGCCGCCGCATATTCCGGCACCGGCGGAATCCGCGCCCCGAAGCGAGCGATCCGCGCCAGCCGCCGCACCGGCGGCGGGGTGAGCGGATCCTGCTCGATCCCGGTGAGCGCCCCGTGACGAGCCAGCGTGCGGCCCCACTTGAGGAGCCGCCACAGGTGGGTGACCGCGGTGGTCAAATCTTCCAGCCGCTGTGGATGGTTACGAGCCCGCCGAGCATCGGCTCGGCCGCGGCGCGGACGAAGCCAGCGCCGGCGATCATCCGCTTGAATTCCTCCGGTCGAGGGAAGCGGCGGATGCTTTCGACGAGGTAGCGATAGCTCTCCTCGTCATCCGCGACGGCCTTGCCAATGCGCGGGATCAGTTTGTCGGCCCAGGTGTCATAGAGCTTCGCGAAACCGGGCCAGTCGCTGGACGAGAATTCCATGCAGTAAAAGCGCCCGCCGCGCTTCAGCACGCGATGCGCTTCGGCGAGAGCGGCGGGGATGTTGGTCACGTTCCGGATGCCGAACACGATGGTGTAGGCGTCGAACGCCCCGACGGCGAAGCTCAGGCTTTCCGCATTCTCGACCTTCCACTCGAGCCCGGTGAGGCCGCGCTCGCGGGCGCGCTCCTTGCCGACCTCGAGCATGTCGGCATTGATGTCGGCGACCGTCACCCGGGCTCCGCGGCGGGCCATGCGGAAGGCGACGTCGCCGGTGCCGCCGGCCATGTCGAGGATCGCCTCGCCCGGCCTGGGCTTCACGCGGTTGACGAAGCGGTCCTTCCACAGCCGGTGCATCCCGCCCGACATGAGGTCGTTCATCAGGTCGTAGCGGCGGGCGACCGAGCTGAAGACCTCGCC
>DASUXP010000110.1:0-2217 GCA_036377835.1 Sphingomicrobium sp.
TTGGCGAGCAGATGCGTGTCGATGTTACCGCCGCAAAGGATGGTGGCGACCTTGCGGCCCTTGAAGCGCTCGGGGTCGGCGATCATGGCGGCGAGGCCCGCGGCGCCGGCGCCCTCGACCACGGTCTTCTCGATCCCGACGAGCATGGCGACGGCTCGCTCGAGGTCGCGTTCCGAGACCAGCGCCACGCCATCGGCCAGCTCGCCGAGAATGCGCGAGGTGAGCGCGCCCGGCTGCTTCACCGCGATGCCCTCGGCCAGCGTGTCGCCGCCGAGCGGCAGGCTGCAACCCTCGATCGCGCATTTCATCGACGGGTAGAGCTCGGCCTCGACCCCGATCAGCTCGATGTCTGGCTTCAGCGCGCGCGTGGCGATGGCAACGCCCGACATGAGCCCGCCGCCGCCGATCGGCACGACGATGCAATCGAGGTCCGGCGCATCCTCGAGCAATTCGAGGCCGACGGTGCCGGCGCCGGCGATGATCTTCGGGTCGTCGAACGGGTGGACGAAGACGAAGCCTCGTTCGAGCGCGAGCTCGCGCGCCTTGGCGTAAGCATCGTCGAACATGTCGCCGTGAAGCACGACGGTTGCGCCGTGGCCGGCGGTCTGCGTGACTTTCACCGTCGGGGTCGCCTCGGGCATGACGATCGTCGCCGGAATGCCGAGGCGCTTGGCGTGGTAAGCGACGGCCTGGGCGTGGTTGCCGGCGGAAGCCGCGATCACGCCGCGAGCACGCTCCTCCGCGGTCAGCTGCAGCAGTTTGTTGAGCGCGCCGCGCTCCTTGTAGGCGGCGGTGAACTGGAGGTTCTCGAACTTCAGCCACACCTCGGCACCGATGATCTCGGACAGGGTGCGGCTGACCAGCATCGGGGTGCGGATCACCGCGCCGTGGATGCGTGTCGCGGCGGCGCGGACGTCGTCGATGGTCGGGGGCTCAAGCATCGGCCTCGCGACTAGCCGTTCACTTGTCGGCGGACAATGCTATGCGGCCGTAATGATCCGAACCACGCTCGCGCTCGCCGCAGCGCTCCTCGCCGCGCCGGCCCATGCCGACACGATGGTCATCAACGTCAACGGGATCCAGGTCGGGGCCGACGGCAAGCTCCAGCATTTCGGCAGCCTGCTGATCGGCGACGACGGCAAGGTGAAACAGGTGATGGTGCCGCCCTCGCCGCGCGTTCCGGCCGTGGATCAGGTGGTCGACGGCGGTGGGCGCACGCTCCTGCCGGGACTGATCGACGCGCACGGCCACGTGTTGGGACTCGGCTTCAGTGCGCTCCAGCTCGACCTTGTCGGAACAAGGTCGCTCGCCGACCTGCAGCAGCGGCTGCGCGATTATGCGGCGGCGCACCCGGGCGCGCGGTGGATCGTCGGGCGCGGGTGGAACCAGGAGCTGTGGCCCGACAAAAGATTCCCGACGGCCGCCGATCTCGACGCCGCGGTGCCCGACCGGCCGGTTGTGCTGGAGCGGGTAGACGGCCATGCGCTGGTCGCCAACAGCGCGGCGATGAAGGCCGCAGGAGTGACGGCGCAAACGCCCGCTCCCGCCGGAGGCCGCATCGAGAACGGCTTGTTCGTCGACAATGCGATGGCGCTCATCAACAAGGGCGTGCCGCCGGCTACTGCAGCCGAGAGCGATCAGGCGCTGGCGAAGGCGCAGGAGATCCTGCTCAGCTACGGCATTACCGGCGTCGGGTCGATGAGCACGGCGCTGGCCGACTGGAACGCGATGCGCCGCTCTGGCGAGGGCGGGCGGCTGAGCGTACGGCTGGTGGTCTATGCCGACGAGCTCAACCTGCTCGGCCAGGAGCCGCGGCCGACGCCGTGGCTGTACGGCGACCGGCTGCGAATGGTCGGGATCAAATTCTATGCGGACGGCGCGCTCGGATCGCGCGGCGCGTGGCTGAAGCAACCCTATGCCGACAAGCCGGACACGCGCGGGCTGCAGTTCCATTCCGACGCCGAGATGCTGAGCCTCGCCGACCAGGCGGCGGGCCGCGGCTTCCAGGTCGCCACGCACGCCATCGGCGATGCCGCCAATGCGCAGGTCATCTCGGTCTATGAGCAGTTGACGAAGAAGTACGGCCGGGACCGGCGCTGGCGGATCGAGCACTTCCAGATCGCCGATCCCGTCGACATCCCGCGGCTCGCGCCGGCGGGAATCATCGCCTCGATGCAGCCGACCCACCAGACCAGCGACCGGCTGATGGCGGAGAAA
>DASUXP010000111.1:0-23501 GCA_036377835.1 Sphingomicrobium sp.
CTCCTCCTGCTGGTGGTGATCGCGGCGCTGGCGGCGGCCTTCTGGTTCCTCGCCCCGCCCGAATGGAAGGCGCGGCTCGGGCTGGCAGAGGCCAGCGCAACGCCGCTGACCCTGGTCACGACGCACATGGACATGCAGAGGCTCGAGAGCGGCAACAAGCTCCTCACCGTGGCCGGCCGGGTGATCAACCAGACGAGTAGCAGCCATCCCGTCCCGCCGATCTACGCCCAGCTCAAAACGCGGTCGGGCGAGGTCGTCCGCACCTGGAAGATCGAGCCGCCGGCGCCCTCGCTTGCGCCGGGCGCGAGCGCGCCATTCAACAGCGCCGAGGTCGACGTTCCCAATGGCGCCGAGGAGCTGACCATCACGCTGGGCGCGCCGAAGGCCTGACCCTCATTCGAACTCGATGAGCCGGGCGGGCGTCGCGCTCCCGCCGAGCACGAGCATCGTGTCGCGTGGCGGCGGAACCCCGCGTCCGGGCTTGTCGCCCCACTTCAGCCGCACCCCGGAAACGATGCGCGCCGTCGCGCGCGCCTGGACCACCGGCCCGGTGTGGGGCGGATGGACGTTGGCGAGTGCGGCTGCGGCGATGAGCAACATGGCGCCGTCGTAACGCGCGAAGGCTGCAATGGTAAACGGCGTCTTAAGGATTGTTCCGCAACGGGACGGCATTGCGCGCCCCAAGACCCTTTGCTAGGGGCCGCGCCTTGCCAGGGCCGGCGTCTCAGCCGGCTTTCTCATGACGTGCGGTCGTGGCGGAACTGGTAGACGCGCAGCGTTGAGGTCGCTGTGGCCGAAAGGCCGTGGAAGTTCGAGTCTTCTCGACCGCACCATCACCCTTTTCACGATCCGTCTCCCATGGCACCCTCGGCAAGGGGAGGCATATGGTCGAGGCCCAGGCAGATATCGCGCTCGGCGAAGCGATCCGGCCGGCGACCATAGCCCATGCTCGCGTCTATTCGGGCGGCATTCGCCAGCTGTTTCTGCCGGCGCTGGTCTTCGCCGGCGGGATCGTCGGCTCGAGCTTCGTGGGATTGCTGCTGCCGCTGATCAGCCTGCGGCTTCAGGGCCTGGTTCCGGCGCTATGGCTTGCCGGCGGCTTCCTCGGTCTGGTCGGTGCGTTTCGCATCCTGTCGCGGCAGCATCTCACGGGTTTCCTCGGCGGCTTGCGGCGGATGGGCTCGCCCGAGATCTTCCCGACGCGCTTCCGGTTCGACGGAGAGGGCCTTGCCGTCGACAGCGAGCGGCTTTCCTACCGCGCGCCGTGGAGTTGCGTGCTCTTCGTCATCCCCTCTCCGGAGCACTGGCTGGTGCAGATCGACACCACCACGCTTGCGGTTCCGCGGCGCGCCTTCGCCGAGCCGTCCGCGGAGCAAGCGTTCCTCGCGCTTGCCGCCTCCCGGCTCTCGCCCGACGCGAAGACGCGTTCTGTTCTTGATTCGCAATAGCGTGGCTAAGTTCAGCGTCCGGCCGACCCAGCCTCGACCGCGGCGATGCTGGGCGAAAGAGTGACGTGGATCGCGCCGAGGCGAACGACCGACTTGCCCGCGGTGACGGTCGCGGTTGCGCCGAGGTCGGCGACGATTTTTGCGGCAATGGCCGAATCGCGGCTGACGCGCACCGAGTAAGCGCCGTAGGGCACGCGTTCGAACAGGAAGAAGCCATCGAAGTCGGTTCGCGCGGTGGCGACGACCTTGCCCGACGAGTCGACCAGTTCGAGGTCGAGACCCTCGAAGCCGAGCCCGCCGCTCTTCACGACCGCGCCTTCGATGTCGCCGCCGCCGACCAGGCCGATTTGCACCTCGGCCGGAACTCCGGGGCGCGGCACCACCACCTGCAGCGCCTTCTTCGGGGTGAGCATCGGGTCATCGAGGGTCGAGGCGTCGATCCCGACCGTCACCGGCATGAAGGCGGTGAGCCCGCCGATGGTCACCGAGCCCCTCGCGTCGGTCGGCTGCTCGGCCTGCTTGGTGCCGGTCGTGACCAGCGCCCCTTTCTCGGGCGGCTCCGACGGGTCGCGCACGCCATTGTCGTTGAGGTCGCGGTAGACGGTCGCACGGACCACGCCGGCCTGCGCCAGCGGCCTGCGCGAGAGCTGGATCCCGTGGCTCGGATCGAGCGAGAAATTGAGGTTGATCCCGAAGGCGAGAGAGCCGTCGGTCGCCGCCTCGCCGGTTAGCGCCACCCCCATGCTGTTGAAGCGGTGCACGTGGGTCAGCCGGACGCGGCCGCGGTGGCCGGCGGAATCATAAGCGATCGCGCCTTCCCAGTCGGCATTGTCGGACGCCGACCAATAAGCCGACAGTTCGGTCGTCCGCAGCCTGGCGCTGGGCGAAATGTCGAAGCTGGTCGACCCGCGCAGCCGGACGTCGCCGATGCGGCCGCTGCCGATCAGCCCGACGCCGAGCTCGTTCGGGGGCGCCGGCCCACTGGCTGGATATTGCTTGCGGTAGCGCACTTCGGTGGCGAGGTTGAAGCGATTGACGTTGGCCGAAAGCCGTGCGGCGGCTTCGAGCTGCTTCGACCCGTCCATCCGGTCGGTGAGCCGGACGTCGGCATGCGCCGGAAGCACCGTCCGGCCGAGGCGGATCGGCGCGTCAAGAGACACGCGGGCCTCGCGCAGGTCCTGTCGCTCGCGGCCTTGCAAATGAAAATCCTTTGCAAGAAGTGCCTCGGCGCTGACGTTGACCGTGCCGAACTTGCCGAGAAGCTGCGCGCGCGCGGCCATTCCGCCGCCGCTCTCGCGCGCCGCGGAGACTTCGACCATCGCCGGACCGACCGAACGGCGGACCGTGCCCTCGACGAAGGTCACGCGCTGATCGTCGACGAGCATCGCCCGAGCCAGCACTCCGACCGACATGCGCTCGTCGATGCCATGCTCGAGCGAAACGGTCGCTTGCGCTCTCGGCTCGTCGCGGCGGTCGGGCGGCTTGTGCACCGCGAACAGGTCGCGCCCGGGCTGGTTGAACCCGGCCCAGTACCAGGTCTTGCCCGGGGGCACGTTATCCTGGCCGACGTTGATCACCTCTTCGCGCGACCGGACCTGCCCCTGCGGCCCGTACAGCATGATGCTCACCCGGTTCTCGCCATAAAGAAGCTGAACGTCGTCAAACACATAGCGCTGGGTGGAATCAGACTTGGCAAAGCCGAGGAGCTCGCCATTGCGGTAGATTTCCGCCTCCCAGCCGGCTGGAAGATCGCCTTCGAAGCGCGTGCGGTCGAACGCCGCCTGCACCGTCAGCGGCCGATTGGTCACCACCGCTCCGCGGCCGCTGGCCGCCGAACCGGTGAGGCGGCTGTCGAAGCCCTGGACGTCGCCGAAGCCGAAATGGGTCGCCTTCAGCGGCCCGAGCAGGCCGCCATCGGGGTCGGAGCGGTAGGCGTGGGCTCGAATTGTGCTCGGCAGGCCTTTTTGCGTGGTCGTGATCTGCGCGTCGTACGAGAGGTGCGCGATCTCGCCCGCCGCATAGACCGAGCTGCTTCGATCGATGCGCACCCCTTCCCTGGCGCGATAGGCGACTCCGGCATTCACGACGAAGTCGAGCGCCGGCGCGCGCCACATGCGATAGGGCAGGCGCACCTGCGGCAGCGTCGAGATGTCGAAGCGCGGCGGGCGGATGCTCTGCGCCCGCTTCTGCCGCTCGATCGCCAGCTCGACCGGCAGCTTGGCGTCCGATTCGAGCACCAGCACGGCGCCCGACGTGACCGGCTTGACGCCGATCCCGAACCAGCGCGCCAACGCCGACGTCTGGACGCACCAGCCGTCCGGCGTCTGGCGCGCGGTCTCCTTGTCCAGGGTCTCACTTCGGGTGCCGTACGCCGCTGTCATCGCGGCGAAATCCACGGTGATGCGATTGCTTTCCCTGAACGCCCAGCCGCTCGCTTTCTTGGCCGCGAGATCGACATGCATCGGCACGTCCAGCGCGGTCAGAAAGTCGCCTAAGACGACACAGGTGCCTTCGGGCGTGTTGTAGGCGCGCACCCCCTCGCCGAGCTTCAGCTGTCGGATGTTCACGTCGAGCAAAAAGAGGTCGTCGGGGTCGGCCCGCCATTCGGTGGACGCTGCGGCGGGCGGCGGGCTGGACGCGGCAACGCCGCCGGCGCAAAGCGCCAGCACCATCGCCGCCTTGCGCAGCGCCCGCACGACCGTTCTCCTGGCGCTCCGCCCCGCCCGCTACCGCAGCACCGTCCGCGTCTCGGCGATGACGTGGCTGCCGTCGTCGAAGGTCTCGACATATTGGACGGTGACCGGCCCCGCGGCCTCGCCCTTGAACGCCTCGTCGAGCGCGACGGCGATGTGGCGGCGGTTCACCTCGGTATAGACCGCGACATTCTTCTGGATCGCGATCGGATCCCGGACGCCGGGCTTCAGCACCCGCACCTCGCCATAGGTGGAGCGCGAGCCGGAGCGGCTGAGGTCGAGCCCGACCGCGGGGCGGCCGTCCTTCTGCTCGAGCTTGACGTTGGCGATGCCCGCCGTCGCCTGGAGGTTGCCCAAGCGCACGATGACCGGGATGGTGACGCCGTAGATCGGGGTCAGCTGGAACTTGATCCCCTTCACCGGCTCCTGCGCAGCGGCGGCGACCACCGGAGTCGCCGGCGGGATGGCGCGGAACAGCATGTGCACGCGATATTCGCCATCGGGCAGACCTTCGGGCGGCCGCGCGGCGATGCGGATCGCCTGCGGCTGGCGCGGGGCGAGGGTGACCCGGCGCGGCGCATAGACGATCATATCCTCGGCGATCTTGTCGCCGGCAGTCGGCTGCTCGACGTCGAGCAGGGCGCCGTCCTCGGTCATTCGGCGGAACACCACCGACACGCGATAGGTCGCCGGCTCGTCGCCGATATTGTTGAGGATGACTTCGGCGCCTTTGCGGCCATCGAGGACGATGCGCGTCGGAGCGACGAGCAGGTCGCCGATCCCCGCGCGCGCGGGCGCGGCGACAGTCATCAAGGGCGCGGCGGCGAGCGCAGCCGCTGCGAGCTGCCTGGTCGAAAGCTTCATACTGGCGATCCCCCACTTTGCTCCGTTTCGGAGCGATCGCCTCACCCTTGCTCCGTAATGGTTGATTTTCGGTCAACCATGACCGTTCACCCGCATCGCCGGCACACGCCGCGGGTCAGTAATCGACGGTGACGTTGAAGGTGCCGCTGTAGGTCCCCCCGGCGGTGCTCGAGCTGAGGCCGATCGACCCGCCGAGGGAGAATTGCACGCCGTTGTTGCCCGAATTGGGCAGGGTGATGGTCCCGGGGCTGTCGACTACGAGCGTCAGCGTCTTGGTCGGATCGGATTGGTTGGTGAGCGTGACGTTGGGCGCGGTAATCCTGATCACCTGGTTGTTGGAGCCGGTCACGGCATATTTCGCGACCCTGGTTGCACCGATGCAGGTCACGTTGGCGCTGCCGCAGCTGAACACGCCGCCGCGCGAAATCCCCACGGTCGCGCCCGACCAGCTGCCCGGACCGAGCACGATCGTCCCGAGATCGAGGTCCTGGACGCGGACGAGGGTGAGCGGCTTGGCCACCGTCGCCGAGACCTTCGCGACCTGGGTGGCGGCCGCGTGTCCGGCTTGCGCGCACGGAAGCGCGCATCCGGCGATCAGCAGCGCGGCAATCCTTCCTCGCAACGACAGGCGCACGACTCCCCCTCTGTGCAGGCGCATATTGGTGCGAGGATGCGCTTAGGTTCGAAATGGTTGATTTTCAGTTCACCACGATTGGAAATCCACCGATGAAAAAAGGGGCCGCCGTTGCCGGCGACCCCTCTCGTGCAGCGGAGCCGGAGCCCCGCGGCAGACGTCCGACTCAATAGTCGACGGTGACGTCCATGTTGCCGCTGTACACGCCCTCCGGGGTGGTCGGCAGGATGGTGATCTCGCCGCCAACGTTGAAGGGGTCGCCGGGAACGCCCGAGCTTGTCAGCGTGACCGTCGCCGGCGACGGTGCGAGCGCCGTGAAGGCGACCGAGCCGCCCGAACCATTGGTCAGCGAGCTCGAGCCGACGAGGATGCGGACCACCGCGTTGTTCGAACCCTGCACGTTGTACAGAGCCGTCACCGGGGTGCCCGAGCAGGTCAGGTTGCCCGCGCCGCAAGTGAACCCGCCGGCCGCGGTCAGGGTGACCTTCTCGCCGGCCGCCGCGACCGTGCCCATGACGATCGTGCCGAAGTCGAGGTTGCGGTCAGCGCGCAGCTGGAGCGGCTTGTAGATCTTGGCATTGGCCGTCGCCGGAGTGCTGGCGGCAACCGGAGCAGCCGCAGCCGGGGCGGCCGTGAGAGCCAGCGCAGCAGCACCGGCAGCAACAAGGAACTTGGTCATGGTTCATTTCCCCACTGGTTCAAATGTCAGCGGCTGCCCGACAGTCCGGCCATCCGTGGGCTCCCCATTAACCTTGGCCGCTTACGGCTTCCCTCAAGGGCGTGGTTAACGGCGACTTAGGCTTTCCTCCGTTTCAGAGGTATTCCACCGTGATCGGCAGATCGCCGCGATATTCGCCGTCGGCGTCGCCGGTCACGGTCAGCGTGCCCCCGAATCGAAACGTCAGCCTGCCCGCCGAATCGAGCCGCGGGACCGACGGCAGGTCGCTGGCGACGTCGTCGAAGCTGATCTGCCCGCCGCTCATCGAATAGAGCTGGATCCGGCGAGGAAGCTCGATCCGCACCGCGCGCCCCGGCTGGCCGTGGACCACCGCGCTTCCCACCATCGCCCGCGGGCTGATGTCGGACACCGCGCCCTGGGCGCTGGTCGACCCGTCGGGGCGGATCAGCGCCGTGCCCGTGCCCGAGCCGAGGAAAACCAGCCGGTCGAAGTTGATGCTGGTCTCGATCTCGAGCCGGATGTCGCTGCCGTCGTCGGGTTCGTCGCGGCCGGTGGTCGGCGTGTCGCACAAGCGGCACTGGGCGGTCGCTGGCGCCGGATTTGCCAGTGCCGGGACGAGCGCCGCGCAGGCGAAGGCAAGGAGCTTTGGGCCGGCCATGGCCCCGGCCTACCCCGGCGGAGCCTAAAACAGGGTTAATCGGCGGCTAACGCGCTTCGCTATACGTCCCTGTCCCGTCCGCTATTGTCGCACCCGCTCCGACTTTCTATCGATCGCACCGAATGGCCCGCACGCCCTCCAAGTCCGCGTCTTCCGGGCGCCGAACCTTCGTCTCGATCGTCAAGTGGCTTGTTTACGCGGGCATCCTCGGTCTGCTGGCGGTCATCGTCGCCGTCGCCGTCGCCTACAGCCAGCTGCCGAGCTACTCGCAGCTCGAGAAGCGCGCCGACCTCGGGCAGATGATCCGGGTCCGCGCCGCCAACGGCCAAGTGCTGGTCTCGCTCGGGCCGAGCTTCGGCCGCTGGCTCCCCTACGACCAGATCCCGCCCGAGATGCGCGCGGCGATGATCGCGGTCGAGGACAAGCGCTTCCGCAGCCACATCGGCGTCGACCCGATCGGCATCGCCCGATCGTTCAAGGTCCGCGTCGAAACCGGCCACTGGCGCCAGGGCGGGTCGACCATCACCCAGCAGCTCGCGCGCAACATCTTCCTCACCAACACACGCACCTTCGGCCGCAAGCTCAAGGAGATGATCCTCGCGCTCGCGATCGAGCGCAAGTTCAGCAAGGAGCAGATCCTCGAGCTGTACCTCAACCGCGTTTATTTCGGCGGCGGCGCGTACGGGATCGACGCGGCGTCGCGGCGCTTCTTCGGTCATGGCGCCGACCATCTCAGCCTCGGCGAAGCGGCGATCATCGCCGGGCTCGTCAAGGCGCCGTCCAATTATTCCCCGACTGCCGACGCCGAGGCGGCGCGCGCGCGCTCGGGCGTGGTTCTGCAGACGATGGCCGACAACGGCTTCATCAGCGAGGCCGCCGCGCAGGCGGTCGACCCGGCCGACATCCGCATCGAGAAGACGACGCAGCAGAACAGCGTCCGCTATTTCACCGACTGGGCACTCCCCCAGCTCGAGACGCTGATCGACGAGACCTCCGAGCCGATCGACGTCTGGACCACCCTCGACCCCGGCATGCAGGTGGCGGCCGACCGGGCGATCCGCGCCAACGCCCCCGCCGGAGTCCAGGGCGCGCTGGTCGCGCTCGACCGCGACGGCGCCGTCCGCGCGATGGTCGGCGGCAAAGATTATGTGAACTCGATCTACAACCGAGCGACCCAGGCGACACGCCAGCCGGGATCGGCGTTCAAGCTGTTCGTCTATCTGACCGCGCTCGAATCGGGGATGAAGCCGACCGACACCATCGTCGACGAGCCGGTCACCATCGACGGCTGGACTCCGCGCAACTCGACCCGCACCAACCTGGGACCGGTCACCCTGCGCGAAGCCTTCTCCCGCTCGATCAACACCATCAGCGCCAAGATCGGCGCCCAGCTCGGCTTCTCGACCATCGCCGACATGGCGCGGCGGTTCGGGATCACCACGCCGATTTCGACCTATCCGTCGATGGTGCTGGGGACGAGCGACGTGCGCCTGATCGACATGACCCGGGCCTTCGCCTCGGTCGCCAACAAGGGCGTCGCGGTGACTCCTTATGCGATCCGCAAGGTGGTGACCGCCGACGGGCGCCTGCTCTATCAGCACGAGCCGGGCGAGGAGCGGGTGCTGGTTGCACCCTGGGTCGCGGCGGAAATGACCGACCTGCTGCAATCGGCCGTGCTCACCGGAACCGGCCGGGCAGCGCAGATCGGCCGCCCCGTCGCCGGCAAGACGGGCACGACGACATCCAACAAGGATGGCTGGTTCATCGGCTTTTCGAGCGGCCTGACCACCGGCGTATGGATGGGCCGCGACGACGCGCGCACCGTCTCCGGCCTGCAGGGCGGCACCGCGCCCGCGCGCGCGTTCCACGACTTCATGACCGTCGCGGTCGCGAACCGTCCGGCCGAGCAATTCGAGACCCAGGTGCCGATGCCGGATTGGCAGCTGACTCCGGAAGAGGAGATGTACGGCGACGCCGAGGTCGACCAGAATGCATTCCAGCCGCTGGTCGACGAGAACGGCAACCCGTTGCCGCTTCCGCCCGAGCAGCAGCCGGGCGCGCCGCCGCCGATGATCCGCCCCGACGGCAGCGGCGAGCCGACCCAGCAGGAACTCGACCAGGCCTTCCCGCCGACCAATCCGCAGCAGCAGCCACAGCAGCAGCGGCAGCCCTACCCGCCGGTCCGTCAGCCGCCGCCCCCGCCCCGCCAGCCGGACCCGCGCTCAGCCCCTCCGGCCCAATCGTCGGAGCCGCGGCCCTTCACGCCTTAGCGCCGCTTTCGCCGCGGCCAGGCCGGGCCCGAACAGCCGCGCTTCGAGCGCCTTGAACTCGGCGCCATGGTTGAGGTGGACGAGGTGGGCGACCTCGTGCGCGACGACGTAGCGGCGCGCTTCGGGCGGCGCGAGGATGAGCCGCCAGCTGAGCCGGATCCGCCCCGTCGAGGAGCAACTCCCCCAGCGCGAGACGGCATCGCCGACGCCGACGCCCGCCGGCTTTACGCCGGCGACCGCTGCAAACTCGGCCGTCTCGGCGGACATCAGTTCGAGCGCGAGGCGCTTGAGGAAGCTCTCGATGCGCCGCTCGAAGGCCGCCTCGGGTCCCCCGCACCGCAACTCTCCGCCACTCAGCTCGGGCACGCGCGGCTGGTGAGGCGACCAGGCCAGCCGGATCGCGCGGCCCATCACCGGAATGACGGCGCCGGGAACGAATGGTTCCGCCGGCAAGGCGCGCACCAGCTGCGCATCGATCCACTCGCGCTGGTCGAGCGCCCACGCGAGCGCCTTCGCCCGGCTGGTTCGAATGGGGCAGGTGAGCTTCAGGACATGGCGGCTGTCGTCGAAGCGGAGCCGCATGCGCCGCGCGCCGCGGATCGGGCGCACCTCGACCGGGAGCGGGAATTCGGCGAGCAGCGCCGCTTCAGAGCGGGCGCTCGACCACATGCCATTCGAGCTCCCCGGCATCCTCCTCGCTGACCGTCCAGCCGCGCGTCGATTGGCCCGCCTCGTGCACCGTCTCGCGGCTACCCGAGAGGAGATAATGCCAGTCCGGCAGCGGCTTGCCCGCGGCACGCAGCCGGTAGGCGCAGGTCTCGGGCAGCCAGTCGAGCGAGGACAGGTTCTTGCGGTCCAGCTTTACGCAGTCGGAAACCCGCTTCATCCGGTGCTTGTAGTCGAGACACCGCCCGTTGCGCCGGTCGAGCAGCTTGCAGGCGACGTTGGTCGGGTAGAGCAGGCCTGTCTCCTCGTCCTCGAGCTTGTGCACGCAGCAGCGCCCGCAGCCGTCGCACAGCGCCTCCCACTCACCGCGGTCGAGGGACGGCAAAGGGCGTTCCCAGAAGGGCGTGCGTGCGTTCATGACAAGGCCACCCATGCTCTGCTAACAGCGCGCGATCAAGCGGGGTTGTCCAGGGCCTAAGTCCATGAAGTTCATCAGATTCGCCATCGCCTCCGCCGCACTTGCGGTCCTTGCCGCGCCGGTCGCCGCACAGCTTGCCAATGCCGGACTCGATTTCGTCCAGGCGATCCGCTCGCGTGACGGGAACAAGGCTACTCAGGTACTACAGGAGCACCCCAACGTCATCGACGCGACCGACGACAAGGGCAACAGCGGCCTCATCATCTCGATCCTGCGCAGCGACGAGGATTATGTCTCCTTCTTGCTCAGCAAGGGCGCCGATCCCAACCTCAAGGGCGCCGGCGGCGACACGCCGCTGATCGTCGCATCGAGGATCGGCTTCGGCCAGGCGGTGCAATGGCTGCTGGGCGAGGGCGCGAAGATCGACGAGACCAACAACATGGGGGAGACGGCGCTGATCGCCGCCGTCCAGCAGCGCCAGGCGCCGATCGTCCGCATCCTCCTTGCCGCCGGCGCCAATCCCGACAAGACCGATGCCGCCCAAGGCTTCTCGGCGCGCCAATATGCCGAGCGCGACAATCGCGGCCGCGAGATCCTGCGGATGATCGAAACGAAAAAGCCGAAGCCGGCGGCCGCGACGACCAGCCACTAGCAGCCTTCCCCCAGCGTCGGATCGATCTGCGTCGCCAGCCGGCGCGCCGCGCGCCGCGCGAAGCGCAGCAACTCCGCCTTGCGCCGTGCCGGCGTCAGGGGCCGGTGCGCCGCCTCGCGGGCGATGGCGGCGTCGTAACGGTCGGCGACGATTAGCCCAGCCTCTCCCGGAAGGTAGCGCTCGTGGTCCAGGATGCTCGCGAGATAGGGCGGCACAGCCCAATAGAAGCGGTCGCAATAATCGAGATAGTCGAACCACTTTCCATCACCGAGCAGGTCGGCCTTGGCGACCTTGATCTCGACGATGGTGAGCCCGCCCTTGGAATCGATCGCCATCATATCGGCCCGGCGTCCGTTGGGCAGCGGCATCTCGCAAATGGCGAACAGGTCCTGGCGGCAGAACAGCCGGGTCACGCCGCGCGCGACCTCGCCGGCAAGCGGCGGCGCGTCGGCGAAGCAGAGAGAATCGGCGGTGGTGGCCACGCGCCGTTGCTAGAACAAAGCAGGACCGCTGACTAGCGGCTGCGCTGCGCTCTGGCTTGTTCCCACTAGCGGTAGAAGACGTGATTGCCGATCGACGCAACCCGCTTCAGCCGCCAACCCGGCGACACGTAGCGGGCGTGGAAGAACAAGGCGTTCTCCGCCGCCGAATCCTTGAGGTCCTGGTCGACGATCTTGGCGATCGCCACTGCGGTCTGCCACTGGCGGCTGGAGCGCGGCACCGACGGCAGCGAACGGCCGTGGATGAACGAGAATTGCCCCCGCTGAAACAGGACTCCGCAATAAGAGGATGGGAAGCGCCCGCCCGAATTGGCGCGGTTGGCGATCACCTTGCCGACGGCGAGCTGGCCGGCGAGCGACTCGCTTTTGGATTCGAAATAGACACCGATGGCGAGGCATTCGAGCTCGCGGCTGCCGGGATCCGAGCCGCGCAGCTCCGCGACCAGCGTCGGCAAGTCGCCGCTCGGCTTCAGCGCCGGAGCCTCCGGCTGCGCAATTTCAGGGGTCGTCGTCTCGGTAGAATCGGCCGGAGCGGTGGCGCCGGAAAGCTGCGGCTCGGCATCGGGATTGAGGATGTCCGGCATCGGAACCTCGGGGAGGCTCGCATTTGCCACGGGGGCCAGCGGCTCGTTCGTCGGATCGGCCCAGGCAGGCGCGACCGAAGTTGCTGCGAGCGCAGCACAAAAGAGCAACGCTGAGCGAAGTGATGGCAACATGAAATCCGCAATATCTGCGGTTAACCACAATAAAGCCGGGCAGGATTAACTTGCGGATACTTCCGCTGTGCGCCCTTTGCGGTTCCCCGTCTCGCGTGGCATCCCGTCGTTACTCGCGAGCAGGATGCCCCCCGCTCTTGTTGTTGGTAGGGGTTTCCGCCCCTCGACCGGTCAGGTCAAGGCAAAGCGGTCGTTTCAGCGATGAACCGTTCGGGCTCCGCGATATCCAGTTCGATCGCCCACAGATCCGGGTCGAACCGTGCGCGTTTGGCGAGGAACTCGGAAACTTCTACCGATTGCGCCGACTCGCCGGGTCCTGCGCTGCGCCAGCCATAGCTGCCGTCGAGGTTCAGCACCCGCTCCAGGCAGGCGAAATGACGGCCGCGGCTGGTCACGATCAGCAGCATCGCGCCGCTTTCCGGGTCGCCGCGCCTGAGAATGGTCGCGAAGCCCCCATCGGCCTGTATCGATCGCAGCAGGCTGTCGACCTCGAGCTTTGCCGGAAGCCGGCCCGTCGTCATGGAAGCGCCGGCTCAGGCGGCGTCGCGCTCATCGGCCCCCATGAGCACTGCCGCGAGCGCGTCGCGGCTGCGCGCGCCGCGCATCTTCTCCAGCGTCGGGACGTGGCGCGTGACCCGGCTGATTGCCGCCAGCGCCTTCAGATGCTCGGCGCCCGCGTCCGGAGGCGAAAGCAGCAGGAACACCAGGTCCACCGGCTTGCCGTCGATGGCCTTGTAGTCGACCGGCTCGGCGAGACGGGTGAACATGCAATAGATGCGCGTGAGGCCGTCGACCTTGCCGTGCGGAATCGCCACGCCTTGGCCAAAGCCGGTCGAGCCCAATTGCTCGCGCTCGCCGACGCTGGCGAGGATGGCGGCCGAATCCATCCCCAGCCGCTGGCCGGCGATATGCGCCAGCTGCTGCAGCAACGAGCGCTTGTTGCCGCCGGAAAGGCGGGTGTTGATCGCGTCGAAATCCAGGAACTCGCTAAGCTGCATCAGGCCAAACTCGCCAAAAAGCCGTCCACTCGCACCGTGGCCGCGATAATCAATCGGGTTCAGTCGGTGTGCGGCTCAACCCAGCCGATGTTTCCGTCCTCCCGGCGATAGATCATGTTGAACGCGCCGGTCGCCTTGTTCTTGAACAGCAAGGCGGTCGTGTTGCGCAGATCGAGCAGCATCACCGCGTCCGACACGCTCGATTCGGGAATATCGACCCGCGTCTCGGCGACGATCGCCGGAAAGGCGGAGGCTTCCTCGCTGTCCTGGGGCGCCGAGAAGATCGTGTAGCCGGCATTCTCGACGAACGCCTGCGCTTCGTCGCCGACCTTATGTTCGCGCAGCCGCTTGAAGTAGCGGCGCAGCTGCTTCTCGATCCGGTCGGCGGCGCCGTTGAAGGCCATTTGCGCCTCGCGCGCGCTGTGCGACGCCTTGAGCACGACGCCCTGCGTCACCGGCGCGACAATGTCGCAGGTGTAGTCATTGTTGGGGCCGCGGCCGAACGTCACGTTCGCGCCCACGCTCCTCGAAAAATATTTCTCGGTTATCTCTGCCATCCGCCGAGCCGCATGCTCGCGCAGCGTCTCGCCGGTGTCGACCTGATGACCCGCGACCCGAACGTCCACTTGGCCTTGCTCCCTGTATTGCGCGGGCCGCTTAGGACCGCGCCGAGATGCCCGTCAACCGGCCTCGGCGAAACGCGCCCACAGCGGGTTGACCAGCCTGGCAATAAACGCGCGGTGCCGTTCGAGTTCCTCGATCGCGGGCCGATGCGGGCGCGGTTCGCGACGTGTTCGAATCCGGACCTGCCCCGGCCCATCCACGACGCCGGCCGCTCGCGTGTCGGCAACCAGCCCAAGCCCGATCTGCCGGCCGCCGGTCAGCTCGACATAGACCTGCGCCAGCAACTGCGCATCGAGCAGCGCGCCGTGCTTCAGCCGGTGGCTGCGATCGACCCCGAAGCGCATGCACAAGGCGTCGAGGCTGTGCTTGGCGCCGGGGTGCCTGGTGCGGGCGATGGCGAGCGTGTCGACCATGCGGCTGGCGCAGACCGAGGCCCGCCCGCAGCGTTCGAGCTCGAGGTTGAGAAAGCCGAAGTCGAACGAGGCATTGTGCGCCACCAGCGGGGCGTCGCCGATGAACTCGAGCAGCTCGTCGACCCGCTCCTCGAAGCGCGGCTTGTCCGACAGGAACAGATTGGTGAGGCCGTGCACCATCTCGGCCTCGAACGGCATGTCGCGGTCGGGGTTGAAGTAGGCGTGGAAGTGACGGCCGGTCTCGACCCGATTGTATATTTCGACGCAGCCGATCTCGACCATGCGGTCGCCGCCGCCGGCATTCAGCCCCGTCGTCTCGGTGTCGAAGATGATTTCCCGCACGCTCGCGAATCTATTCCGCGGCCAGTCCCAGGCAAGCGATGATTTCGCGCACCCGGCTTTCTGTTGTGGATAGATCGCCGCCGGTGTCGATGACGAAATCGGCGCGCGCGCGCTTCTCCGCGTCAGGGACCTGCCGGCCGAGAATCGCGGCGAGCTTCTCCTCGGTCATCCCTTCGCGTTCGAGGACGCGACGGCGCTGCACTTCGGCCGGCGCAGAGACGACGATCACCTTGTCGAAGTCCTTCTCGCCGCCGGTCTCGAACAGCAGGGGGATCTCGAAGATGAGCGCCGGCGCTTGGCGGTGGGCCGCGATGAACGCCTCGCGGGCACCGCGCACCGCAGGGTGAACGATCGCCTCGAGCGCCGCCAGCTTTTGCGGATCTTCGAGCACGAGCCGGGCGAGCTTGTCGCGATCGAGCAGCCCGCCCTCGAGCGTGCCCGGGAACGCCGCTCCGATGCGCTCGACCAGCGCGCCTCCAGGGCCTTGCAAGCGCCGCACCTCGGAATCCGCGTCGAACAGCGGCACGCCGGCGCGCTCGAACATGCGCGCCACGGTCGACTTGCCCATGCCGATCGAGCCGGTGAGCGCGATGCGGATCATGCCGCGATCAGCCCACGCTCGCGCAGCGCGCCGAGAAGAGGGATCAAAGGCATGCCGAGGATGGTGAAATAATCCCCGTCGATGCGATCGAACAATTGCACCCCGCGATCTTCGAGCCGGAACACGCCGACGCAATGACCGACCTCAGGCCATTCGGCGGCGAGATAATGCTCGATGAATTTCTCCGACAGCGGTCGGATATACAAATAGGCATCTTCGGCATGGCGCCACTCGACCCTGCCGTCGCGGGCAAGCGCCACGGCGCTGGTCAGCCGCATGCGCCGCCCGGAAAATCGCCGCAAATGCTCGGCTGCCTGCTCGCGGCTCGCTGGCTTGTCGAACATGCCGATTCCCTGGATCGCCGCGATGCTGTCGCTGCCGATCGTCCACGCGTCGAGATGTTGCCGGCTGACCGCCTGGGCCTTCGCTTCGGCAAGGTCGAGGGCAAGTTGCTCCGGCCGCTCATGCCTGGCCTTGATCGCATCTTCATCGACGTTCGAGGGAATCGCCTCATGCTCGACTCCGGCGGAATGGAGCATCAGCCGGCGGATGGCACTGGCGGAGGCGAGGATCAGGGCCAATCGAACAACCTTGTGGAAAAACTGCCGTGCAGGCCTAGCGCGAGAGCGGGGGCAAGCTCAACGCGCGCGCCGTCCCATTCCGCTCGGCGCCAGTCCCGAGATTCGTCCACGGGGATGCTTTCGATCCCCAGCCTGTGGATTGCGGGTGTGACACGGCGCGACTCGCGCTTGTCCCGACAAGCCGCGGCCGGCCGGCTTGTTGGCAAATCCGGAAGCCGCGCCTAAACCCCGCACTCCCGCGACCAACCACATCATCAATCCTTCTTAAGAATCTAATATAAGGGAGAAGAAAGAGGGTGAGCGCCAGGCCTGGCCGTCCGCCGGTGACCGAGGCGGCGAAGCCCCTTCTCGCGGTGCTCCGTGGCGAGCGGAGAGACCCCCCGCCGGTGTGGATGATGCGCCAGGCCGGGCGCTACCTCCCCGAGTATCGCGAACTTCGCGAGGAGAAGGGGAGCTTCCTCGACCTCGTCTATGACAGCGACGCCGCTGCCGAGGTGACACTGCAGCCGCTGAAACGTTTTCCCGCGCTCGACGCCGCGATCCTCTTTTCGGATATCCTCATCGTCCCGTTCGCGATCGGACAGAATCTGAGCTTCGTCGCCGGCGAAGGACCGCGCCTCACCCCGCCGCTGACGAGCGCCACGCTTGACCAGCTGACACCATTCCCGGCGCGGCTCGATCCGATCTACCAAACGGTTCGCAAGGTCCGCGCCAGGCTCGACGCCGCGACGACCCTCATCGGATTCGCCGGAAGCCCGTGGACGGTCGCCACCTACATGGTCGCGGGGCAGGGCAGTCGCGAGCAAGCCGAGGCGCGGCGCATGGCGTACCTCGACCAAAGGCAGTTCGCGGCAGTCGTCGAACGGATCGAGGCCGTGACGCTCGATTATCTCTGCGGCCAGATCGAAGCGGGCGCCGAGGCGGTGCAATTGTTCGACAGCTGGGCCGGAAGCCTCGCGCCGGCCGAGTTCGAGCGCTGGGTGATCGCTCCGACCGCACGGCTGGTGAGCGGGATTCGCGCAAGGCATCCCCTCGTGCCGGTGATCGGCTTCCCCAAGGGGGCTGGCGGAAAGCTCGCGGCCTACGCGCGGGAAACCCAGGTGGATGCGGTCGGCCTTGACGAGACCGTCGATCCGAACTGGGCCGACAAGGCGCTGCCGAGCGGGCTCGCGGTGCAGGGCAATCTCGACCCGCTCGCACTGATCGCGGGTGGGGAACCGCTGGCGGAGGCGGTGAAACGCATCCTTGACGCGCTCGCCGGCCGCCCACACATCTTCAATCTCGGGCACGGGATCCTCCAGGATACGCCGATCGCTCATGTCGAAGAGCTGCTCCAGCTGGTGAAAGGCAAAAGTTGAGCGACCTGACCGGCTTCCTCGGCCTCGCTTATCCATGGGTGAAGGCGGCGCACGTCACCTTCGTCATTTTCTGGGTCGCGGGCCTGTTCCTGCTGCCGCGATTCTACGTCTATCATCACGAGACGCCGGCGGGCTCGCCCGAGGATCGCGCGTGGATCGAGCGCGAGGCGCGAGCGCGCTCGATCATCCTGACGCCGGCGTTGGTGCTGGTCTGGATCCTCGGCCTGATGCTCGCCTTCAATGTCGACGCCTGGCACCAGGGCTGGTTCGCGGCCAAGCTCGCGCTGGTCGTGCTGCTCAGCGGTTACCAGGGCTGGCTTGCCGGCTACGGCAAGAAGCTGGCCAGGGGCGAACGGCCGCTCTCCAGCCGCCAGCTCCGGCTGATCAACGAGATTCCCGGAATCGCCGTCGCGCTGATCGTCGTATTGGTCATCGTCCGTCCGTTCTGAACGCTTCGCCGATACGAGCGCTCGCGGCTGATTGACAGCGGGCCTGACGGCACATACCTCATTCGCCGACGGCTCTTCGGCCAGTTATCCCTTTTTCGCCGGCGAGCCTCTCCACTTTCCAAGAAGCGGCGTCCTGCCGCTCCGCGCTGATCGACCAGAGAAGCCCGCCAACTCCCCAAGAAAAGACTATCCATGCATTTGAAAGATTTGAAAAAGAACACGCCCGCCGAGCTCGTTGCCACGGCCGAGGAGATGGGCGTCGAAGGCGCGTCGACGATGCGCAAGCAGGACCTCATGTTCTCGATCCTCAAGGTCCAGGCCGAAAATGGCGTAGAGATCATGGGCGCCGGGACCATCGAGGTGCTGAACGACGGTTTCGGCTTCCTCCGCTCGCCCGAGGCCAATTATCTCGCCGGTCCGGACGATATTTACGTCGCTCCGTCGATCGTGAGGCGATTCGGCCTTCGCACCGGCGACACCGTCGAAGGCGAGATCCGCGGGCCCAAGGAGGGCGAGCGCTATTTCGCGCTGACCCGCGTCACGACGATCAACTTCGACGATCCCGAGCAGGTCCGCCATCGCGTCAACTTCGACAACCTCACTCCGCTCTATCCGGACGAGAAGCTGAAGCTGGACACGCTCGACCCGACCATCAAGGACAAATCGGCGCGCGTGATCGACATCGTTGCGCCGATCGGAAAGGGTCAGCGTGCGCTGATCGTGTCTCCGCCGCGCACCGGCAAGACCGTGCTTCTGCAGAACATCGCGCGGGCGATCACCGACAATAACCCGGAGGTGATCCTGATCGTGCTGCTGATCGACGAGCGGCCGGAGGAGGTCACCGACATGCAGCGCTCGGTCAACGGCGAGGTGATTTCCTCGACCTTCGACGAGCCCGCCAGCCGCCACGTCCAGGTCGCCGAGATGGTGATCGAAAAGGCCAAGCGCCTCGTCGAGCACAAGAAGGACGTCGTCATCCTCCTCGACTCCATCACCCGACTCGGCCGCGCCTACAACACCGTCGTCCCAAGCTCGGGCAAGGTGCTGACCGGCGGCGTCGATGCCAATGCCTTGCAGCGGCCGAAGCGCTTCTTTGGCGCCGCGCGCAACATCGAGGAAGGCGGCTCGCTTTCGATCATCGCGACCGCGCTGATCGATACCGGCTCCAAGATGGACGAGGTCATCTTCGAGGAGTTCAAGGGCACCGGCAACAGCGAGGTCATCCTCGACCGCAAGGTCGCCGACAAGCGCATCTTCCCGGCGCTTGACGTCGGCAAGTCCGGCACCCGCAAGGAGGAGCTGCTGGTCGAGCAGGCCACACTCACCAAGATGTGGGTGCTGCGCCGAATCCTGATGCAGATGGGCACCGTCGACGCGATGCAGTTCCTGCTCGATAAGATGAAGGACGCCAAGTCCAACGAGGACTTCTTCGCGAGCATGAACCAGTAGCACTGGCCGTCATCGCGAGGAGCGTGAGCGACGTGGCGATCCAGCAAGTCCGCCTCATGGATTGCTTTGCTCCGCTCGTAATGACGGGGTCCGTCTAGTGGTCGGTTTTCCAACCCTGAACTTCGGGGCGGTGCTGACGAGCGGAGGGCTCGCCAAGCTCGGCCAGATCATCATCGGCGACCTCACCATGGCCGGCGACAATGTCGTCATCATGGGTTCGCTCGCCTCGGGGCTTCCCGCGCGCGACCGCAAGAAGGTGCTGATGCTCGGCGTCGGCATGGCACTGGTGTTCCTGATCACCTTCGCGGTGATCGCGACCCAGTTGCTCAAGGTGACCGGGCTGGTGTTCGCCGGCGGGCTGCTGCTGTTGTGGGTCGCCTACAACATGGTGCGCGAGCTCAGGCGGCCCAACCCGGCGATCATTGCCGACGACGAGCTCACCGCGGCGGTCGAGGGCCCGCCGCGCACCAAGACCTTCCTCCGGGCGGCGATCCAGATCACCGTCGCCGACCTCAGCATGAGCCTCGACAACGTCCTGCTGGTCGCGTCGATCGCGCGCGAGGAGCCGGCGCTGCTGTTCATCGGCCTCACCTTCTCGGTGCTCTTCATGGGCCTTGCCGCAAATTATGTCGCGCGGCTGATCCAGCGCTACCAATGGATCAATTACATCGGCCTGGCGGTCATTCTCTGGGTCGCCTGCAACATGATTTACGAAGGGTGGGTAGGCGGCGAGCATGTGCTGGGCTTGAGGAAGGTCTTCGGGCTCGGCTAGGGCGGGCGGAGCCAATCGGGCGCACGCCGCGTTGCGCCTGTTCCTGACAAGATGGGGGACCCGTGGTCGATTCGCTCCTGATGCTCGCGGCTGCCGCGCCGTCCGGCTTCAATGGTCCGGGGGACATCTGGGCATCGATCGTCCGCGACTTCTCCAACCTCGACCAGCCAGGGGCGCTGACCGCCTTTTTCCAAGTGATCCTGATCGACCTCGTTCTTGCCGGCGACAATGCGATCGTGGTCGGGGCGCTTGCCGCGGGCCTTCCGCCGGAGCAGCGGCGCAAGGTCATCATGATCGGCGTGGTCGCCGCGCTAATCTTGCGAATCGCTTTCGCACTGGTCGTCACCCAGCTCCTGCAGATCGTTGGCCTGATCCTTGCCGGCGGGCTGCTCCTGCTGTGGGTGGCATGGAAAATGTGGCGCGAGCTGCGTCAGCCGGCCGATTGTTCGCCGGGGTCGGACGAGATCGTCGGCGACGAGCGTTCGGGGCTGCAGTCCGCCAAGAGCTTCGCCGCCGCCGCCTGGGGCGTCGCCATCGCCGACATCAGCATGAGCCTCGACAACGTGCTCGCGGTCGCCGGGGCGGCGCGCGAGCATCCCGGGATCCTCATCGTCGGGCTGGTGATCGCGGTCGCCCTGATGGGCGTCGCCGCGAACCTCATCGCCCGCTACATCGAGCGTTACCGCTGGATCGCCTGGGTCGGCCTGCTGGTCATCCTGTGGGTCGCGCTGAAGATGATCTGGGAGGGCTATCACGACGTTGCGCCGGTGCTCGGCTGGCCCCTGGTCAACGCGGTAGTTTGAGCGCTCGGCCGGGTGGGCTAGTCGCCTCCGCGTGCCCAGCGATACCATCTTCGCTTTGTCGAGCGGTCGTCCGCCCGCCGCCATCTCGGTGATTCGCATCAGCGGGCCGGCGGCGCATGACGCGGCCGCGCGCATCGCCGGATCGCTGCCCGACGCGAGGACCGCAGCCGTGCGCGAACTGCGCCATCCTCTGACCCGCGCGCTGCTCGACGAGGCGCTCGTGCTGCGCTTCGATTCGCCGGCAAGCTCGACCGGCGAGGATGTCGTCGAACTGCAATGCCACGGCGGGAGGGCGGTGGTCGACGCGTTGCTCGGGGCGCTCACCGTCGTCGACGGGTTGCGCGAGGCGCGGCCCGGCGAGTTCACCCGCCGCGCGTTCGACAACGGCCGCATCGACCTCACCGAAGCCGAGGGGCTGGCCGACCTCATCGAGGCCGAGACCGAATCGCAGCGCAAGGCGGCGCTGGCGCTGGCGGAGGGCGGCCTCAGCAAGCAGATCGGCGCGTGGCAGGAGCGGCTGCTGGCGCTGTCGGCCATGGCGGAGCGGGCAATCGACTATGACGAACAGGATGAGGCGGTCGATCCGGCGCAGCTGGACGCCTGCGCAGCGCTCGCCGCCGAACTGCGGCAATGGCTCGACCGGCCGCGCATGGAGCCGTTGAAGGACGGTGTGCGGGTCGTTGTCGCGGGTCCGCCGAATGCCGGAAAGTCTAGTCTTATCAACTGCATAACTGGTGAGGAAAGGAGCATCGTCACCGACGTGCCGGGGACCACGCGCGACCATATCGAGGTGCCGCTGTCGCTTGGCGGGGTGCCGCTGCGCTTGACCGACACGGCGGGGCTGCGTGCCACTGACGATCCGGTCGAGGCAATCGGCGTCGAACGCGCGGAGAAGCTTGTCGAAGCCGCAGACGTGCTAGTCTGGCTGGGCCCGCCGGGGCAGGCGCCGAAGCATCCGCGCCTGATCGAGGTGCACGCCAAGGCGGACCTGCCCGACCGAGGCCCGGCGCCGACCGGAGCGATTCCCGTGTCGTCGGTGACGGGCGAGGGTGTCGCCGCTTTGCTGCAGCGGGTCGAGTCGCTGGGGCGGTCTCTGCTTCCGGCGGAGAATTCGATCGCGCTCAACCGCCGCCAGGCTCAGCATGTCGGCGAAGCGGCGGCGGCGCTCGGGGCTGCCGCGGAATCGGGCGACCTCGTACTGGTCGCCGAGGACCTGCGGCTGGCGCGCTCGGCGTTCGACCGGTTGACCGGGCGCGCCGGTGTCGAGGATGTGCTCGACGCTTTGTTCAGCCGCTTTTGCCTCGGCAAGTAGCACCTGTGTTTCACGTGAAACGCCGATGCGCTAAGGCGCGCCGCATGTTTGATGTCCTGGTGATCGGTGCTGGCCATGCCGGGTGCGAGGCCGCGGCTGCCGCGGCTCGCCGGGGTGCGCGCGTGGGTCTCCTCACCTTTCGGACCGAGGACGCCGGGCAGATGTCGTGCAATCCATCGATCGGCGGAGTGGGCAAGGGCCACCTCGTTCGCGAGCTCGACGTGTTCGATGGCCTCATGGCACGCGCCGCGGACTGTGCCGCGATTCACCGGCGGATGCTCAATCGCAGCAAAGGGCCTGCGGTATGGGGCCCGCGCGTCCAGGCCGATCGGAGGCGTTACCGCGACGCCATTGCCGGGCTGCTCGCGGAGAGCGGCGTCGATCTGGTCCCGGCCGAGGCGCTCGGGCTTGCCGTTCGCAACGGGAAAGTCGCCGGCGTGGAGACGAGCGCCGGTGTCCTGTCTGCACGAGCGGTGGTCATAGCGACCGGCACGTTCCTCTGCGCGCGGATGTTCGTCGGCGAGCAAGTGATCGAGGGCGGCCGCCGGGGCGAGCGCTCCTCGCGGGCGCTTGCCGGGCAGATTCGCGAGATCGGTCTCGGCCAGGGACGGCTGAAGACCGGGACGCCGCCGCGGCTCGACGGCCGGACGATCGATTGGGCGCGGCTGGAGGAGCAGCCGAGCGACGCGGAAAGGTGGAGCATGTCGGCGCTCGACGACGGCGTTCGGCCGCCGCAGCTGCGCTGCGCCATCGCCCGCACGAACGAGGCTACGCACGCGATCATCCGCGAGAACTTCGACCGGTCGCCGCTGTTCGCCGGAGCGATCGAGGGCCGGGGTCCGCGCTATTGCCCGTCGATCGAGGACAAGGTGAAGCGCTTCGCCGAGCGCGAGTCGCACCAGATCTTCCTCGAGCCGGAGGGCCTCGACGACGCGCTCGTTTATCCCAACGGCATCTCGACCTCGCTTCCCGAAGACGTGCAGGCGCGCTTCGTCCGCAGCATCGCCGGACTCGAGCGCGCGGAAATCGTGCGGCCGGGTTATGCCGTAGAATATGAGTTCGTCGATCCGCGCCGGCTCAATGCGACGCTCGAAGTGCGTGACGTCTCCGGATTGTTCCTCGCCGGCCAGATCAACGGCACCACCGGTTACGAAGAGGCCGCCGCGCAAGGGCTTGTTGCCGGCCTCAACGCGGCGGCGCTCGCGCTCAATCTCGACGAGGTGCGCTTCGACCGGCGGACGAGTTACATCGGCGTGATGATCGACGATTTGACGCTGCAAGGCGTCAGCGAGCCCTACAGGATGATGACCGCGCGCGCTGAATATCGCCTCAGCCTTCGGGCCGACAATGCGACGACGCGCCTTGGCGAGGCGGCGCTGGTGGCCAACTGTGTCTCCAAGCGGCGGCGAGGCCAGATCGAGCGCCATTTTGCTGCGCGCGTCGCGCCCGGATGGCATGGTACGCCCGAGGGCGGGGCCGATGCCCTCTATGCGCCTTATGTCGAGCGGCAGCAGCGCGAGTGGGAGGCGGTTCGGCGCGATGCGCGAGTGTGGATTCCGGCAGATCTCGATTATGCGGCGATTCCCGGCCTTTCCAACGAA
>DASUXP010000112.1:0-6346 GCA_036377835.1 Sphingomicrobium sp.
TTCAACGACGACATCGCCGATACGACGGCGGCCTGCGACGAGGCCGAAGGCGACGGCGACAGCAAGTTCGTGGTGGTGACGACGAAGGTGCGGACGGCCGAATATGCCTTCACGCCGATCGTCGCGGCGTTTTCCGGCAGCTCCGAAGCAACTGCCGTGGCCGGCGTGGAATCGTCGATCTGCAACATCGCGCCGCTGTTCGTGTGCACCAACGATGCCAATTTCCCGTCCGACAGTGACGTCGGCAAGGGCCTCTTGATGAAGACCGGCGCGCAGAACGCCTGGTTCCCCGGCAATTACGGCTTCCTCGACCTCGGCCCTGGCAACCCCGGCGTGATCGACGCGCTGCTCGGGCACGGGCTCAACGGGTGCCAGAAAATCGACGAATCCAACACCGAGCCCGGCAACAAGAACGCGACCGACGCAATCAACACGCGGTTCGACATCTACGCCGGCGTCGGCGCGACCAACAGCCCGAGCATCTGCACGGATCTCGCCGACGGCACCGGTTGCCCCGACCAGGATACGGGTAAGGATCTGACGCGGACGATGACCTACACCGTATCGCAGGCGACGGGCCTGCCGGCGCCCGCCTATACCGGGAAGTGCGGCGACGCGGCGACGACCGGCAACCAGGCCAACCCCAAGGTCGACTATACGGCCTTCGCGTTGAACTCGGCGGCGAAGGGAATGCCGCGGGACACCTGCCATTATTCGGGTACTTGCGCGGGCGGCAATTTCGGCGACGCAAGCTGGAACCGCGATGCATACTTTCTTGCCAACTACGGCTGGAGTGCGACGGACTGGCCCACCAACACCGGCTTGCCCTCGAACGCCACGCGCTACGAGGTGTACAAGTGGGAAGTCGCTCACCAGGGCGATACGCCCGGTAGCCTCGATCCGTTGCAGGTCGGATCGACGGTCGTCACGCCGCCCAAGGTCACGGGGCCGACGACCACCTACGTTTACACCCGCCAATGCGCTTTCCGGAAACCCGTGCGGGCGATGGGAGCGGCCGAGCAGGAACGGCGAATTCTCCCGGTTGTCGCGGCAAACTGCGACTCGCTGAACGGCGCGGCGGACCTCGACGCGTTCAACTCACTTAGGGTGTTCAACGTCTTCCTCACGGAGCCGTCGATGAACCGCTCCTCCCCGGGCGTCACCGACGACAAGGAAATCTATGGCGAGATCGTCGGGCCGGCCGAGACGATCGAGGGCGGGACCGGGTTCCAGGTGTACAGCCGCAACCGCCCGTACCTGGTGCGCTGATGCGGCCGGCTCGCGCCCTTTTTCGCAACGACCGGGCGGCAGCGGCAGCGGAGCTGGCGCTAGTCTCGCCGTTCCTGCTCGCGCTGATGTTCGGTGCGTTCGAGCTCGGCAACCTGTTCCTCGACGAGCATTCCCTGGAGAAGCAGGTCCGCGACGGGGCGCGCTTCGCCGCCCGGCTCGAGCTCAGCGACGATTACAGCTGCAGCTCCGATCCGGCGACGGTCTTCAAGCTCGGCGACGATGCGGCCGACGAGATCATCAAGGTGACGAAGGACGGCGTCACCGCCGGCGACGGCAACCCGCGGTGGACTAGTTATTGGGACAGGCAATGCAATAACGCTACGCCGACCCTTTCCGTCACGGTCCGCTGCGTGAACAAGGCCGACATCGATACCGACGACACGGGCAGCACCGGAATCTACAGCGGGCTCGACGGGCAAATCCCGGTCGTAAGCGTCGCGGGCGCGGTCAAATACAGGTCGGTTCTGGCAGCGATCGGCTTCGACTCCACCAACGTCTGCCTCCGCGCCGAATCCGAAGCGGCGGTGCAGGGCCTATGAGGATTATCAGCCGCCTCCTTCGGTCCGAGCGCGGGGCCAGCGCAGCGGAGTTCGCGCTCGTGCTGCCGCTGTTCCTCATCCTGCTGTTCGGAGTGATCGATGCCGGCCGCTTCATGTGGGAATATAATCAGGCGGAGAAGGCCACCCAGGTCGGCGCCCGCGTCGCGATCGTCACCGACGTACTGTCCTCGGGGCTGCGCGACGAGGATTATGCCGGGCAGACCGTCGACGGTCAGACCATCGGCGCCGGCGACCGCATCCCAGCGGATGCTCTGGGCACGCTGAAGTGCACGAACACCGGGTGTACGTGCGAAGTGGACCCCTGTCCCGCGGTGGGAACGTTCGATACGGACACTTTCAATGACGTGCTGGTTGCGCGCATGCGGCAGATTTACCCGGCAATCGCTGCGGAGAATGTCGAAGTGCGCTATTCGGGATCGGGACTGGGGACTGCCGCTTCGACCGCGGGCGGAGGCGGAGGCGTGACCGAGAGCATGGAAATCTCCCCGCTCGTGACCGTGACACTCAAGGACCTGCAGTTCCGGCCGATCACGGCCCTGCTCTTCGCGACGATCGACATGCCGAGCTTTTCGACCACCCTGACGGCGGAAGATGCTTCCGGCCAATATTCCAACTAGGTGCCGAGGATGACCGCCATCAACCCCAACGATACGAACCGGAACTGGCGAACCGCCAAGCGCGAACCTTCGGTGCTGCTCTTCCTGAGCGGCGTCGAAGGCGATGCCGCGGCGCTGGTGACCGCACGTGCCGCCGGATTCGCGCTCAGCCTCAACGTCCTCGGCACCAGCGACCGTATCGACCCGGAGGAGCTTGCCGGTGCAGTTGCCGCCGTCGTCCAGGTGGACCCGGGCACGCCGGCCTCGATCGAAAGGTTTCAGAAGCTCGCGAAAGCCACCGCGACCCCGCTGATCGCCGCAGCCTACGAGCCGCCGCTGGCGCTGGTGCGCTCGCTGGTCCGCGCCGGCGCGCACGACGTGGTTCCGCTTCCGCTGGGCATCGACGACCTCGAGACTTCGCTCGCGCCCGTTCGCGACGAGCTGGCCAAGCAGCAGACTGCTGCCGTCACCGCCAACGCGCGGCTGATCAGCGTCATCAAGAGCGTCGGCGGGGTCGGGGCGACGGCACTGCTCAGCCAGCTCGCGATCCGCTTCGCCGAAAGCGAGGCGCGGTGCGGCCGCGAAGTGTGCCTGATCGACCTCGACGTCCAGTTCGGCGACGTTGCTTTCCAGCTCGGCCTGCAGCCGAAGCTGTCGCTGGTCGACCTGCTGGAGGCTGGAGGACGCCTCGACGGCGACCTGCTGCGGGCGACGACGACCGAGCACCCCAGCGGCCTCAAGGTGATTGCCGCGCCGGCCGAGATGATGCCGCTCGAGGGCCTTTCCAACGAGCATCTGCTGCAGATCGTCGACCTCGCGACGCGCGAGTTCGGCACGGTGTTCGTCGATCTTCCGACCAACTGGACCAACTGGTCGCTGTCGCTGGTCGCGCGCTCCGACCTCGTGCTGCTCGTTACCGAGCTTTCCGTCGCGGGCCTCAACCGCGCCAAGCGGCAGCTCAACCTTCTCGATTCGCAGGACCTCGGCAATCTCGACGTTCGCGTGGTGGTCAACCGGTTCGACAAGAGTCAGACGCGCACCATTCGTCCCGCGGACGTCCGCGACGCGCTCGGGCGCGACATCGCTTACACGGTGGCCAACGAATTCCCGCTGATGCGCGCGGCGATCGATCGCGGCGTCCCAATCAACGAGCTCAAGCGCAAGAGCGCGATCGGCAGGGATCTGGATACACTGGACGCCGGGATTGCCGCGGCGCTGAGACTGGAGCGTTAGTATGGCGTGGCAGATCCGCAAACCGGCTCGCGAGGCATCGCCCGCTGAAGAGCTGACCAACGAGGAGGAACGCCGGCTCGTCACCGTCGGCGACGCCGGCGCGTTCGCCAAGCGCGATCAGCATACCGAGCTCAAGGTCGAGCTCCACCAGCGCCTGCTCGACCTCATCAACCTCCAGGCGCTCGAGCAGATGTCGCGCGAGCAGATCGAAGCGGAAGTCGGCGATATCGTCGCCGAGGAGCTCGCCAAGCAGAATCACGCGCTCAACCATGCCGAGCGCAAGCAGCTGGTCGGCGATGTGCTCGACGAGCTGCTCGGCCTCGGGCCGCTCGAGCCTTTGCTCAAGGACCCGACGATCACCGACATCCTGGTCAACGGGAACAATCACGTGTTCGTCGAGCGCTATGGTGTGCTGGAGCCGAGCCCCGTCCGCTTCAAGGACGAGCGGCACCTGCTGCGGATCATCCAGAAGATCGTCTCGGCCGTCGGACGACGGATCGATGAATCATCGCCGATGGTCGACGCGCGCCTCGCCGACGGAAGCCGCGTCAACGCAGTGGTTCCCCCGCTCGCGCTCGACGGCTCGCTGCTCTCCATCCGCAAGTTCGCCCGGGTGCCGATCAGCCTCGAGCGGCTGATCGAGATCGGGAGCGTTCCGCCGCAGGTCGCCGAGATCCTGAAGGCGGTCGTCGGATCGCGCCGCAACGTCCTTATTTCGGGAGGCACGGGCTCCGGCAAGACGACGTTGCTGAACGCCATGTCGGCCTTCATCGACGGGCGCGAGCGGATCGTGACGATCGAGGATTCCGCCGAGCTTCAGCTGCAGCAGGAGCATGTCGTCCGGCTGGAGACGCGGCCGCCCAACATCGAAGGCAAGGGCGAGGTCACCCAGCGCGACCTGGTCAAGAACGCGCTGCGTATGCGCCCCGACCGTATCATCCTGGGCGAGGTCCGCGCCGGCGAAGCCTTCGACATGCTGCAGGCGATGAACACCGGTCACGAGGGATCGATGACCACGGTCCACGCCAACACGCCGCGCGACGCGCTGTCGCGCATCGAGCAGATGATCGGCATGAGCGGGATCGACATTCCGCCGCGATCGGCCCGCGCGCAGATCTCGTCGGCCATCAACGTCGTCATCCAGGTCGCCCGTCTGTCCGACGGCCGCCGCAAGGTGGTGAGCGTGTCCGAGCTGACGGGAATGGAGGGCGAGGTCGTCACGATGCAGGAAATCTTCCGTTTCCGTCAGACGGGCATGACTCCCGAGGGCCAGGTCCAGGGCAAGTTCGAGGCCACCGGCATCCGGCCGCGCTTCCTCGAGCATGTGATGGCGCATGGCATCACTCTATCGGCCGAGCTGTTCCGGCCCGACGCGAAGTTCGACTGATGAACCCTACCTGGACCCGAGCGCTCGTCCTCGTCTGCATCTTCGCCGCGGTCGTGCTCGCGGTGGAAGTGATCGTCCGCTGGTTTTCCGACAACCGCGCCGAAGGCAAGGCGATCAACCTCAGGCTGAAGATGATCGGCCGCGGCCGCGGCCGCGACGAGACGATGAACCTGCTTCGGCGCACCGGCTCGTCGGTCCCCGCCGGGCTGCCGCCGTTCCTCGACCGGATGGCGCACAAGTTCGAGCGGATGCTGATGCAGGCGCAGGTCACCATGTCGACCGGCCGGCTGATGCTCATCATCCTCATCGCGCCGATCGCGATCTTCTTCGGCTTGCTGCTGTTCATGGTCGCGTCGGGCATGGGCATCGGCTTCGGGCGGCTGCTGATCAGCGCGACCTTCGCCGGAGTGCTCGGCGCGGCGATTCCGCTCATGGTCCTCAACTTCAAGGCGACCCGGACCCGCAAGAAGATGCAGGAGCAATTCCCAGTCGCACTCGACGTGTTCGTCCGCGGCCTTCGCGCCGGCCACCCGATCGCCGCCGCGCTCGACCTTCTGACCGTCGAGATGCCCGACCCGATCGGCAGCCAGTTCGGATTGGCCGTCGACGAGGTCACCTATGGTGCGGAGCTGCGCGACGCGCTGCAGAGCATGGCCGAGCGCTGGGACCTCGACGACATGCGCATGTTCGTCGTTTCGCTGTCGGTGCAGAACGAAACGGGCGGCAACCTCGCCGAGATCCTGGAGAACCTGTCCCAGGTGATCCGCGAGCGTCAGTCGATGATGATGAAGGTGCGGGCGTTGTCGAGCGAGGGGCGGATGACGGCGGTCATCCTGACGCTGCTGCCGATCTTCACTTTCTCGATGCTGTTCACGCTCAACCCGCGCTTCTTCCTCGATGTGGCTACTGACCCGTGGTTCACGCCGGGGTTCATTTTCCTGATCCTGCTCTATGCGACGGGCTATTTCACCATTCGCCGCATGGTCGATTTGAAGGTGTAGCGGAATGATCGAACTCGTCGCCGACAACCCCGCGCTTCGCCTGCTGCTGCTGATCCTGCTGTTCGCGCTGGTGACGGCGGCCGGCTTCTTTGTCGCTCAGGCGATAAGCGCCCGGCAGCTCACCCGCCGCCGGCTGCTCGAGGAGGGGCCGCGGGTGAGCGGTGGCGCACCGACCATGGGCTCGCTTCGCACCGAGCAGGTGGAGAGCGCGTGGCTGAAGCTGGTGAACTCGATCGAGAAAACCGGGCTCAGCCTGGTCGACACCAAGGATGAATCGCT
>DASUXP010000113.1:0-9183 GCA_036377835.1 Sphingomicrobium sp.
GGCGAATTGCGGCCGCATGCCCGCGTGACCCGCCTCCGCAAGGCAAGCCTCGAGCAGCGGCTCGACGAAGAACCAGGCACCATTGTTCCGCGGCTCTTCCTGCGCCCAGATCACATCCTGAAGCTTCGGCATCGCCTTCAGCCGCTTGACCAGGGGCTCCGAGGGGAAGGGATAGACCTGCTCGATGCGGAGGACCTCGACGCCGAGGTCGCCGGCGGCGTTGCGCGCCTCCATCAGCTCATAAGCGAGCTTGCCCAAGCAGAGCACGAGGCGGCGGGTCTCGCCTTCCGCGGGCGGGTCGAGATCCGACAGGATGCGGCGGAAGTGGCTGTCGCCGGTGAAGTCGGCGGCGCTCGACACCGCCAGCTTGTGGCGGAGCAGCGACTTCGGAGTCATCAGCACCAGGGGCTTGCGGAAATCGCGCCGCATCTGGCGCCTCAGAATATGAAAGTAATTGGCCGGCGTGGTGCAGTTGGCGACCTGCAGATTGTCCTCGGCGCAGAGCTGCAGATAGCGCTCCAGCCGCGCCGAGCTGTGCTCCGGCCCCTGCCCTTCGAAGCCGTGCGGCAGGAGCATGACCAGGCCGCTCGCCCGAAGCCACTTGGCCTCTCCGGCGGCGATGAACTGGTCGATGATCGTCTGCGCTCCGTTGGCGAAGTCGCCGAACTGCGCTTCCCACAGCACCAGCGTCTTCGGGTCGGCGAGGGACTAGCCATATTCGAAGCCGAGCACGCCGAACTCGCTCAAGGGCGAATCGCGCACCTCGAAGCGGCCGCCCTCGACCTCGCACAGAGGGATATATTTGGCGCCGGTCTGCTGGTCGACCCACACGCCATGGCGCTGGCTGAAGGTGCCGCGGCCGCTGTCCTGGCCCGACAGGCGGACGCTGTTGCCTTCGGCGAGCAGGCTTCCGAACGCCAGCGCCTCGCCGGTCGCCCAGTCGAACCCCTCGCCACTGTCGAACATCGCCTTCTTGGCATCGAGGATGCGGACTAGAGTCTTGTGCGCCGCAAAGCCCTCGGGGACCGTCGTCAGGATGCGGCCGAGATCGGCCATCTCCTCGGCGTCGATCGCGGTCTGCGTGTTCCTGCGGCCGAGCACCGGCTCGTCGGGGCGGCGAAGGCCCGCCCACCGTCCCTCGAACCAGTCCGCCTTGTTGGGCAGGTAGGAACCGGCGGCGCCGAAATCCTGCTCCAGGCGGTCGATATATTGCTTCGTCTCGCCGTCGATCCAGGCCTGGTCGACCACGCCCTCGTCGATCAGACGCTTGCCATAGACCTGGCTGATCGGCGGGTGCGTCTTGATGGCCGCATACATTTGCGGCTGGGTGAAGCTGGGCTCGTCGCCCTCGTTGTGGCCGAAGCGGCGGTAGCACCACATGTCTATGACGATGTCGCGGCCGAAGCGCTGGCGGAACTCGATGGCGAGCTTGCAGCACCAGGTCACCGCCTCGGGGTCGTCGCCGTTGACGTGGAGGATGGGCGCCTGGATGCCCTTGGCCACGTCTGACGGGTAAGGCGAGGAGCGCGCGAACTGCGGGCTGGTGGTGAAGCCGACCTGGTTGTTGATGATGAAATGGATGGTGCCGCCGGTGCCGTAGCCGGGAAGGCCCGAGAAAGTGAGGCATTCCCACACGACGCCCTGCCCGGCGAAGGCCGCGTCGCCGTGGAGAAGCATCGGCAGCACCGTCTTGCCATGCGCGTCGCCGAGGATCGTCTGCACCGCGCGGGCCTTGCCGAGAACGACCGGGTCGACCGCTTCGAGGTGGGACGGATTGGGCAGCAGCGTCAGGTGGACCTTGTTGCCGTCGAACTCGCGGTCCGAGGACGTGCCGAGATGATATTTGACGTCGCCCGACCCGCCGACGTCCGCGGGGTTGGTCGCACCGCCCGCGAATTCGTGGAAGATCGCCTGCGCCGGCTTGCCCATGACGTTGGAAAGGACGTTGAGCCGGCCGCGGTGGGCCATGCCGACGTCGATCTCCCCGACTCCATATTGCCCGCCGTACTTGATCACCGCCTCGAGCGCCGGCACCGCGCTCTCGCCGCCGTCGAGTCCGAACCGCTTGGTCCCGACATATTTCCTGGCGAGGAATTTTTCCCACTGCTCGGCGTGGATTACCTTGGTGAGGATCGACTGCTTGCCCTCGGGGGTGAACTGCACGGTCTCTTCGGGACTCTCGATCCGCTCCTGGATGAAGCGCCGCTCCTCGACCTCGTTGATGTGCATATATTCGAAGCCGATGTGGCCGCAGTAGGTCTCCTGCAGCACGCGCAGCATCTCGCGGACCGTGGCCTGCTCCATGCCGAGGACGCCGCCGATCCAGATCGGCCGGTCGAGGTCGGCGTTGGAAAAGTCGTGATAGGCGGGCGTCAAGTCGGGCGGGACGTCCATCCGCGACAGGCCGAGAGGGTCGAGCCGAGCGGCGAGATGGCCGCGCACGCGATAGGTGCGGATCAGCATCATCGCGCGGATGCTGTCGTCGGCAGCGCGGCGGATCGCCTCGGGATCGCTGGTCGTGGAGGCGGCCTTGTCGGCAGCCGCCTGGCGGACCTTCTCGATCGTCGCCTCGGTGGGGTCGAGGCCGAGGTTGACCTCGTCGAGCTCGGCGACGGGCCAGTTGGGCCGAGCCCAGCTCGGGCCCGCCTCGCGTTCGATCATTCCGACGACGTCGTTCATTTTACTCCACTGCCCCGGCAATCGCGGGGTCCAGTCACGCTGAAACCAGCAGCTCCCTGAGGGTCCTGCCGAGCTCAGATGGGCTCGGGGAGACGGTGATTCCAGCCGCCTCCATCGCCGCGATCTTGCTTTCGGCGTCGCCCTTGCCGCCCGAGACGATGGCGCCGGCATGTCCCATGCGCCGGCCCGGGGGCGCGGTGCGGCCGGCGATGAAGCCGACGACCGGCTTGCGGCGACCGCGCCTGGCCTCGTCGGCGAGGAACTGGGCGGCGTCCTCCTCGGCGCTGCCCCCGATCTCGCCGATCATGATGATCGACTTGGTCTCGTCGTCGGCGAGGAACATCTCGAGCACGTCGATGAACTCGGTGCCTTTGACCGGGTCGCCGCCGATGCCGACCGCGGTCGACTGGCCGAGGCCCTCGTTCGTCGTCTGGAACACCGCTTCGTAGGTCAAGGTGCCGGAGCGCGAGACGATGCCGACGCTGCCCTTCTTGAAGATGTTGGCCGGCATGATCCCGATCTTGCACTCGTCGGGCGTCAGCACGCCCGGGCAGTTGGGCCCGATCAACCGCGATTTGGAGCCGGAGAGAGCGCGCTTGACCTTGACCATGTCGAGCACCGGGATGCCCTCGGTGATGGTGACGACCAGCGGCACTTCGGCGTCGATCGCCTCGAGGATCGAATCCGCGGCGAACGGCGGCGGGACGTAGATCACGCTCGCATTGGCGCCGGTCTTGGCCACCGCCTCGTGCACCGTGTCGAACACCGGCAGGCCGAGGTGCGTCGTGCCGCCCTTCCCGGGCGTTACGCCGCCGACCATCTGCGTGCCGTAGTCGAGCGCCTGGCGCGTGTGGAACGTGCCGGTCTCGCCGGTCATCCCCTGGGTGATGACCCTGGTATTCCTGTCGACGAGGATGCTCATTGACTTCCCTTGCAGTTCCCCGGCGAAGGCCGGGGTCCAGTCCAAAACAAAGAACCGGCGTGGAGCGCCGCCTGGGCCCCGGCCTTCGCCGGGGAACAGGAAATCACGCCGGCACCGCTTCGGCGAGCGCGCCGTCGATCTGCTTGCAGGCTTCGAGCAGCTCCTTCACCGCGTCGACGCTGACGTTGAAGTTCTCGCGGGCGGTGTCGTCGAGCTGGATTTCGACGACCTTCTCGACCCCGCCGGCGCCCAGCACGCAGGGCACGCCGACATAGAGGCCGTTGACTCCATATTGGCCGGTGAGGTGCGCGGCGCAGGGGAGCACCCGCTTCTTGTCCTTCAAAAAGCTCTCGGCCATCGCGATCGCGCTCGTCGCCGGCGCATAATAGGCCGAGCCGGTCTTCAGCAGGGCGACGATCTCGCCGCCGCCGCCGCGGGTACGCTGGACGATGGCGTCGATCCGCTCCTTGGTCGACCAGCCCATCTTGATGAGGTCGGGGATCGGAATGCCCGCGACGGTCGAATAGCCGACCACCGGGACCATCGTGTCGCCATGGCCGCCGAGAACGAAGGCGGTGACGTCCTCGACGCTGACCCCGAACTCCTCGGCCAGAAATGCGCGGAAGCGCGCGCTGTCGAGCACGCCGGCCATTCCGACGACCATGTTGTGCGGCAGGCCGGAGAATTCCCGCAGCGCCCAGACCATCGCGTCCAAGGGATTGGTGATGCAGATGACGAAGGCGTTGGGGGCGTGCTGGCGGATGCCCTCTCCGACCGCCTTCATCACCTTCAGATTGATTCCGAGAAGATCGTCGCGGCTCATGCCCGGCTTGCGCGGCACGCCGGCGGTGACGATGCACACGTCCGCCCCGGCGATGCCGGCATAGTCGGACGTGCCCTTCAGCCTGGCGTCGAAGTCGTCGACCGGCCCAGCCTGGGCGATGTCGAGCGCTTTTCCTTCGGGAATGCCCTCGGCGATGTCGAACAGGACGATGTCGCCGAGCTCGCGCATCGCGGCGAGGTGAGCGAGGGTTCCGCCGATCATTCCGGCGCCGATGAGGGCAATCTTCTTCCGAGCCATTGGGCTGGTCCCGTGCCTTTCTGTTGCTGCGGCGGCCGATCGAGAGTCGCCGCGTGGGGAGCGCGGCGCCCGCTTAGCGAGGCGGCCGGTCAGGGGCAACCGCGCAGCCTTTCCGGCGGATGAACGGCGCGGCAACCGGCGCGGACCAGCGGCGTTTGTGCGGACGAAGGAGATTGACCATGCGCATTCTATTGCTGCTCGCAGGGGCCGCCGCCCTCGCAGCGACTGCCCCGGCGGCCGCCAAGCCCGGCCACGGGCACGGCGCCCACGGAAACAGCGGCCACGGCATGAAGGCCCACGGCAAGTCACAGCGCGGGCTTGTCGTCAGCGACCGCTACGGCCGCCTCTACGCGCTCAACGCCCGCGGCGGCTGCCCGCCCGGTCTCGCGAAGAAGGGCAATGGCTGCATGCCGCCGGGCCAGGCGAAGAAGATGTACAACGTCGGCCAGCGCTACAACCGCAACTTCGGGACGCTGTGGACCTACAACCAGATCCCCGATTACCTGCGGTCGCAGTATGCGTTCGATCCGCGCGACCGTTATTATTACGGCAATGGCTACCTCTACCAGGTGGACCCGCGGACGCTGCTCGTTCAGCAGGTGATCAGCGCCCTGATCCGCTGATCCGCGCGGCTGGAGAAAGGGGCCGTCCGGTTCGCCGGGCGGCCTTTTCTTGGGCCGTCCCCGCGTGCTAGCGGCTCCCGGAAGCAAGGAGCACATGTCTTGGCCGAATTCTTCCTCCCCCGGAACAGCAAGCCGCAGAAGAAGGGCCGCACCTGGCCGGCGGAAGAGGGCAAAAGGCTGCGGACCTTCAGAATCTACCGCTACGACCCCGACAGCGGCGCCAACCCGCGCTTCGACCGCTACACCATCGACCTCGACAAGACCGGGCCGATGGTCCTCGACGCGCTGATCAAGATCAAGAACGAGATCGACCCGACGCTGACCTTCCGCCGCTCCTGCCGCGAGGGCATTTGCGGCAGTTGCGCGATGAACATGGAAGGGCGCAACGCCCTTGCCTGCACCACCGCCATCGCCGACTTGAAGGGCGAGGTGCAGATCACCCCGCTGCCGCACATGGAAGTGGTGAAGGACCTCGTCCCCGACCTCACCCACGCCTACGCGCAATATGCCTCGATCCAGCCGTGGCTGAAGTCGGCGTCGCCCGCTCCGTCGGGCAAGGAGCGGCTGCAGTCGCCCGACGACCGCGCGAAGCTGGACGGGCTTTACGAGTGCATCCTTTGCTTCTGCTGCACGACGAGCTGCCCGAGCTACTGGTGGAACTCAGACCGTTATCTCGGCCCCGCGATCCTGCTCCAGGCCTATCGCTGGCTCGCCGACAGCCGCGACGAGGCGACCGGCGAGCGGCTCGACCAGATCGAGGATCCGTTCCGCCTCTATCGCTGTCACTCGATCATGAACTGCACGAACGTGTGTCCAAAGGGCTTGAACCCTGCGAAAGCGATCGCCGAAGAGAAGAAGCTCATCGCAGAACGGACTCTCTAAGCATCACTCTACGGAGCTTTACCTATTCCCGCCATCCGCTGTACCGCACTATTGCGAATTGTTCGCAAAAAAGGACAGTCGTAATGCGATGGTCTCGTGCACGATCACCGGGCTGCGATTCCCTTGATCTCGCCGCCCTGTGGCCCTGCTCAGCCCAGTTACCCGGGGTCCCGATTCCCGACCTACTACCGGAGCGACACGCCTCGGAGGAGTCGCTACGGAAGAAAGGTGAGTCAGCATGGAATATGGTGAGGCCATCAGCGACGATGCGGATGAAGCGGCGTTCCAAGCCGCTCTTCAGCAGCTCGCCCGTGGCCGCGTAGACTTGCACGAAATCGCTAGTGAGGCCGTCGCTCGCACCTATTGCGTCTGCGTCGTCGATGGCGAGGATGCGGCGGAAGGCCATTTGTCCGCCATCCATGCGAAATTGATCGAATCGCTGGAACGGCGCTTGAGGGCCTGGGTGTACCGGCAGGAGATCGTTTAGTGGCTCTTCGCCATGCTGGGCCAAGCGAAAAGGTTCGTCTGCCGCTCCTTCCCTCCATTTCGGACGCGAGAACCGCGGCTCTCGTGAAGACGGACGCATTTGAGGTCGTGCAACTCATACTTCGTGCTGGGGAGAGGATAGCCCGGCACTCCGTCGCCGGATATGCCACCGTGCAGTGCCTGGAAGGTTCGGCGATTCTGGAGACTGACGAGGAGATAAGGCTGTCGCGCGGCGACTGGCTGTATCTGGATCGCGGTCAAGGCCATTCGGTTTCTGCGATCGAGGACAGTTCGTTGCTCGTGACCATTTTGTTCGACTAAGGACCTCTGGACAATTCCAGAGGTCCTTCACCGCTCGATGATTGATAAGACACGCAAGTCGCGAGAACCTGCCGAGGCTGCGCTCTCGGGCAGCGCCGCCGGACTGGAGGACGTTGGACTCCCGCGCGGGGCGACGCCCGATCCGGATCACCCCGGCTGGTACAGCTGGGGCGACTTCCCCCGGTCGAGCTTCGCGGCGGCGACCGGGCGGCTGCTGTTCAAGCCGGACGGTCCCGGCCGCGGCATCTGCCGCATGTTCCCGACCGAGGCGCACATGAACATGGGCGGGTCGATCCACGGCGGCGCGGTGATGAGCTTCATCGACATGTCGATGTTCGCCGGAGGCCTGTGCGGCGGGATGGAGCGCGCCCACTACGTGACGCTCGACCTCACCACCCATTTCCTCGCGCGCGGACAGGCGGGAAGCCCGCTGGACGCTTATGTCGAGCTGGTGAGGCAGACCCGCGGCCATGCCTTCCTGCAGGGCGTGGTCAAGCAGGACGGGGAGCCCTGCTACAGCTTCAGCGGAACGCTGAAGCGGGTCAACCGCGCCAACGGCCCGTCCAGCCAGTCGCGATGACCGGGCCGGTCGGCCGCGCCTATTCCGATCTGGTCAAGGCAGGGGAGCTCAAAACCGACCCGGCGCAGGAACGCGCCATGGCCGCGCTCGACCGGCTGGCGATCGGCATTCGTGAGCATGGCTTGCTTGCGCGGCTGCTCGGCGGCCACAGCGAAGGCCCGGCGGGAGCTTATCTCTGGGGCGGTGTCGGGCGCGGCAAGTCGATGCTCATGGACCTCGCGTTCGAGCATCTCCCGATCGAGCCGAAGCGGCGGGTCCATTTCCACGAGTTCATGCTCGAGACCCACGCTCGCCTCCGCCGCGCCCGCGAGAAGGAAGAGGGCGATCCAATCGAGCCCGTCGCCGAGGAGATCGCCGGCGAGGCGAAGCTGCTGTGCTTCGACGAAATGCATGTCACCAACCCGGCCGACGCGATGATCCTGTCGCGGCTGTTCGCCAAGCTCATCGACCAGGGCGTGAAGGTCGTCACCACCTCCAACCGCCCGCCGCGCGACCTGTACAAAGGCGGCCTCAATCGCGAGCTGTTCCTGCCCTTCATCGATTTCATCGAGAAGCGGATGCTGGTGGTCGAGGTCAACGGCCCCACGGACTACAGGCTCGACCGCCTCACCGGGGTCGAGGCCTGGCACGTGCCCAACGGCCCGGAAGCGACCGCCGCGCTTGCCCAGGCCTTCTTCCAGCTCACCGACTATCCGGTCGAGGACCGCGCGAAGGTGCCGAGCGAGGAGCTCGACGTCGGCTGCGGGCGCGCGCTCCACGTCCCCAAGAGCCTCAAGGGCGTCGCCGTCTTTTCGTTCAGGCGCCTGTGCGGCGAGCCGCGCGGCGCCGCCGATTATCTCGCCATCGCCCGCCGCTATCACACGGTGATCATCGTCGGGATCCCGGTCATGGGCCCCGAAAAGCGCAACGAGGCGGCGCGCTTCGTGACGCTGATCGACGCCCTCTACGAGCACAAGGTGAAGCTGCTCGCCGCGGCCGACGCCGAGCCCGCCGGCCTCTACCCTGCCGGCGACGGCAGGTTCGAGTTCCAGCGCACCGTCAGCCGGCTCGAGGAAATGCGCAGCGCCGAATATCTGGCGGAAGGGCATGGCGTCGCCGCTTGACGCGCAGCGCGGGACGCGTAGCGTCGCGCAACTCAATTTCGGGAGGGCTCGCATGCGTCACCTGGTCGCCGCCGCTTCGCTACTCGCACTCGCGTCCTCGGCCAGCGCCGCGCCGCCGCCCAAGCTGACCCCGGCTCAGCGCGACGCGGCGCATGCGATGTTCGAGCACGCCATCAACATCCCGACGGTGATCGGCCGCCACCGGACGCCGGAGCTGGCGCAATATGTCGCCGACCAGTTCAAGGCGGCCGGCTTTCCCGAGGCCGACATCCACGTCCTGCCCTATCACACCGAGAGCGCGACGACGGGCGGCGACGACACCGCGGCGCTGATCGTGCGCTGGCGGGCGGAAGGGACGCCGAGGTCCAGGCCGATCATGCTCATGGGCCACATGGACGTGGTCGAGGCGAAGCGCGAGGATTCGACCACCGACCCGTTCGTGATGACCGAGCGCGACGGCTATTATTACGGCCGCGGGACCATCGACATGAAGGACGGCATCGTCG
>DASUXP010000114.1:0-3425 GCA_036377835.1 Sphingomicrobium sp.
GACCTTGCGCGGTGGCGATGCGCACGGTCGCGGCCTTTTCGGACACGTCGACCATCCGCGCACGCCCGCTGTCGTCGAGGTGGGTCAGCCGGCTCATGCGCAAAGGTGCCTCAGCCGCGGCACCTGGCCGGCGAGCGAGCAGGGCCGGTAGCGGCTGTCGAGTTCCAGCTTCAGCACCAGGTCCCAGCCGTCGCGGCAAGCCCCGGTCGAGCCGGGCAGGCAGAAGACGAAGGTGTCGTCGATCTGGCCGGCGAACGCCCGCGACTGCAGGGTCGAATATCCGACCGTGCCGAAGCTCGCCTGGTGGAAGAGGATGGAGAAGCCCTCCATCTCCCGCCGGAACAAGGGCTTGACCGCTTCGGGCGTAAGGTCGCGCGGCGCAAAGCCGGTCCCGCCTGTAGAAATGACCACATCGACATGCTCATCGTCGACCCAGGCGCGGAGCTGCGCGCGAATGGCTTCGACGTCGTCGCGGACGATTGCCTTGCCGGCGAGCTCATGACCCGCGCTCGTCAGGCGCTCGACCAGCAGTCCGCCGGACTTGTCGCTCTCCTCGTCGCGCGTGTCGGATACGGTCAGCACCGCGATACGCAGCGGATAGAAAGCGAGGGTTTCGTCGATTCCGGCCATACGTCAGCCCCAGCGCTCGCGATCGGCATGATCGGCTTCGGTCGGCTCGATCCATTCGGACCGATCGCCGATTTCGCGCTTCCAGAACACCGCCTCGGTCTTCAGCCGGTCCATCAGATAGTCGGCCGCCTCGAACGCGGCGCGGCGATGCGGTGACGCGGCCCCGGCGAACACGATCGGTTCGCCCGGAGCGATGTCGCCGCAGCGATGGACCACCCGGACATGGCTGACGTCGAACCGCTCGGCGGCCGCGGCGGCGATGTCCTCCAGCGATCGTGCAGTGAGCACCGGGTGATGATCGAGGGCGAGCCGCTCGACCGGGCGTCCGCTTTTCGATGTCGGGCGGGCGAGGCCGACGAAGCTCACCACGGCGCCATCGCCGTCCGCCTGGCCGAGCAGCGCCGCCAGCTCGTGATCGGCGTGAAGCGCATTCGGCTCGAGGCGGCCGACGACGCTCATCCGCCGGACACCGGCGGCAGGAACTCGAGCGTGTCGGCCCCGTCGAGGCGATAGTCGTCGTTCACGAGCGTGTCGCCGACGCAGGCCCGCGCGCGCTTGCTGCGTAGCACCGGCTCGACTCCGGGATGTTCGGCGGCGAGCATGTCGCGAAGCTCGGCGACCGAGCAGCCGGCTCCGCCCTCGACGTCGAGCTCGGGACCGATCGCCTCTGCCAGGCGGCCGTAGAACAATATCTTCAAGCGGCACCTCGATTGCGGCTGAGCTGCTGTCGTCATCGCGGCGGCGTCCGTCAACCGCCATGCGGAGCCTGCCGAAAAGGCCCTCCGCCGCTGCCCGGCTGGGGGGGTGGCGACCGGCGGAAGGCCCGGCGGCAGCGCTAGCCCTTCCCGCGACCCCTTCGAACTAGGGAATTGTACGGATCGTTCCGACGCAGGTGGCGACCCGGTCTGAACCGCATTTGGTCCATTTTTGCGTGACTTGGATCATTGCGAGAGCCGCCGATCGACCGCGATAACGCCTGGGCTCGGTCCATTGCACGACCCTGGAGATCGCATGGAGCAGATCGACTATGACCGCCGCTTCCACGAAGCGCTGAGCAACGCCTTCGCGGCTCGCTCCAGCAGCGTGCGCGCCGCTTATTTCGACCTTGCCGCTTTCTATCGCGAAAAGCTGGGCAATCCGCTGCTGCAGCCGACCAGCGAAGTGCTGCACATTTGCCTCTCGGCGCAGCGCAGCGCCGTAATCGCGTAAGTCAGACCCCGTCGCCGAACGACTTGATTCGCCAGCCGCCTTCGAACCGCACGAGCTCCAGCCGGGCATCGAACGGGCTGCGCAGCACCGACAGCGGCAAGTAGCCTTTCCGTCCCCGAGTTTCGATCCGCACCCAGCCCTCCGGCTCGTAAACGAGCGGCGTGAAGACCTCGCCGGGCCGGGCGGTCCGCAGCACCCGAGCCCGCGCTTGCGGCCGAGTCCGGATCGCGACCCTCTGCAGAACGACCAGGTCGCCGGGCTCGACATCTCCGGCGAGCGCCGCGGTCGACGGCAGCACCAGCTTCTCGCCTTCGCGCACGCAACCGAGCGACAGTATCCGCTCCAGCTCGGCCCACACTTCGCTCGCTTCAGGCCGGTCGAAATTCCACGGGTAACTGACCGGGCCGCCGATCCCGCTAATGCGCATCGCTCCGGCCGGATGGAACAAAGCCTTGAACGCCGTAGCGTCGCGAGCGGCGACGATGCCGCGCAGCTGAGTCCGAAACTCCGGATAGCCGGCCAAGGCAGCGCACTCGTCGCGCACGACCGCGCCCGCTGGACCGACCGGTGCAGCGCCTGCCGCGGCATGCATCGCCAGAACCAAGCTCGCCGCAGCTGCCAGCAACGCTCTACGCAACATGACCCATCCCCTCGCTGCCACCTGTTATCATTCGCTTATATCCCGTTGCAATCGCGCGCCTTGACCGTGCCGGACAACTTCGCCATAGCGCGCGGCCCATGACCGACGCGCTCGATCTTCGCCGGCTTTTCGGCCGAGGTAGCTAACCTCGGGGCGGCAGCGTGCGCCCCGACCGTGAGGGCGCCTCGCTTGCAATCGGGCTTCACCGCTCAATCATAGCCTGGGCTTCTCCCGGTTGGCCGCGCGCCTCGCGCCCCGAGGAGCATTTCGTCGACTGAAGTCGCGGGTGTAGCTCAGCGGTAGAGCGCCACGCTGCCGTCGTGGATGTCGAGGGTTCGATCCCCTTCGCCCGCTCCAGTCCTTGATCGCAAGTTGCGGACCATCCGCGCCCATGCATAATCCCGCCCACCGGGAGGCGATGTCCATGCTCGTTCTTGCCTTGATTGCCTATGTGAGCGCGGCCGGTGCGCCGGTCGACCCGTTCGACGACGTGCGTCGCTTCGCCGCCAAGGAACATTATATGCGGGGACTTTGGGACCTGCACGACGCGCCGAAGAGCGTTCCGGGGGTAAGGCGGCTCGTCTGCGGGCGCACCGACCGGCTCGTGCGCTCGGGCGCGCATCGGCTGGTCTATGTCGAGACGGCTGACGGCTCGCCCGCGGCGATTTTCGAGGAAAACGACATGCCGGAGCCGCGAGCCAAGTTCTGGCAATTGTGGAGCGGTGGCGGGTGCAAATAGGCGACGTGCCGCCGGTCCCGCAGGGAAGGTGGTGCCGCTTGAGGGACTCGAACCCACGACCCCATCATTACGAATGATGTGCTCTACCAGCTGAGCTAAAGCGGCTTTGGCTACCGGAAAGATCGCCGTGCGCGCCAGTCCAGCGAACTGGCTTGCGCGCGGCGGCCCCCCTAACAAGCCCGCAAGTGCGCGGCAAGCGCCACTCGG
>DASUXP010000115.1:0-6778 GCA_036377835.1 Sphingomicrobium sp.
CGACCTCGGCCGGCTGGTGCCTGGCGACGCCCCGCACCAGGGCGTGGTGATCGAGGTCGAGCCGCTCGATGACATGTGGCTCGACGACATCCTCCACTCGGCGCCGGAGAAAGCGGTGCTCCTGGTGCTCGACCAGGTCACCGACCCCCATAATGTCGGCGCGATCCTGCGCTCGGCGGCGGCCTTCGGAGCGATCGGGCTCGTCACCCAGGACCGCCATTCGCCCCCCGAGAGCGGGGTCGTCGCCAAGTCCGCTTCCGGGGCGCTCGAGCGGATGCCGTGGGTGCGCGTGGTCAATCTCGCCCGCGCGCTCGAGGAAATCGGCGAGGCGGGCTTCTGGCGCATCGGGCTGGCAGGCGATGCCGAGACGGAGCTGAGCGCCGCCGTCGGGTCACCGCGCGTGGCGCTTGTCCTCGGCGCCGAGGGACCCGGCCTCAGGCCCAACACGCGCGAGCATTGCGACGCCCTCGCCCGGCTCCCGATCAGCGACGCCGTCGAGAGCCTCAACGTCTCGAATGCCGCGGCAGTCGCCCTCTACGCGGCGAGCATCGCCTGATGGTGCGGACGACCGACAGCATCAGGAAGCATGTCGAGGCACTCGCCAGCCGCGACCCGATCTTCGCGCGCGTCGTCGAGCGGCATGGCGTTCCGCCCCCGCGCAACAGCGAGCGCGGCGCCCAGACCCTGCTGAGGACCATCGTCGGGCAGCAGGTCAGCGTCGCGGCGGCCCGGTCGATGTGGGCCAAACTCGAAACCGCATTCGGCGCACCGCCCGATCTCGAACTGCTGCTGGCCGCCAGCGACGAGGAGCTTCGCGCCGCGGGCATGTCGCGCCAGAAGGCGGGCTATATCCGCAGCCTCGCCGAGCTGGTCCTCTCGGGCGAACTCGATCTCGAGGCGCTGCCCGAGGACGACGAGGAAGCGATCGCGCTGCTCACCCGGATCAAGGGCATCGGCCGCTGGTCGGCCGAAATCTATCTGCTGTTCGCCGAAGGACGGGCTGACGTCTTCCCCGCCGGCGACCTCGCGGTGATGATCGAGCTCGGCAAGCTGATGGGGCTGCCCGAAAAGCCGAGCGAGAAGCAGCTGCGCGAGCTGGCCGAATCGTGGCGGCCCTATCGCGGCGCCGCCGCGGTGCTCGCCTGGCACAGCTACAACAGCAGCGTGCTCTAAAGCCTAGACGCGCAGCGCCTGCGGAAGTGCGACCGCGCCGACATTGGGGTAAGCGCGGCCTACCTCTTCGGCGCGAAACGGAGCGAGCTTGTCGGCCTTGGTCTTGCTGCCGAGCATGAAGCAGGCCGACGTGCGCCCGAGGCCTCCCGGCGCACGATAGCTGACGTTAAAGGCGATCAGCGGCACGAATGACTTGCGCCCGGCGAGATCGACGGTGCTGAGGTGCTGACGCTCCGCGAACAGCGAGGTCTGGATGGTGAGCCGCTGCAGCGGGGGCAGCATGGGCGTGCGTTCGCCGGGGCCGGGCGGCTGGGCATAGAAGGCGTTGAGCTGCTGCTCCTGATCGGGCCCGGCGTTGAAGATTCGCGCCTCGATCAGCACGTCTCGAGCAGGCGCACTGCCCGAGTTGAACATGTTGACCACGAAATCGAAGGTGACCTTGTCATGCTCGACGACGCAGCGGACGGGCGCGAACTCGATGTCGAGCCACGGCCGCAGCCTGGACGAGACGAGCCCGACCGGTTTGGGCTTCTCCACGGTTTCGGGCGGAGCCGGCGGCGGCACGGGCTGCGGCTGCGGCCGCGGCTCGGGCTCCCGGGGCACGAAGGCGTCGATCTCGGAGCCGCCGGCGTAGGACTGGCGCATCTGGCGGCGCCGCAGGAACAGCGCCGCCGCGCCGCCCAGGACGAGCGCCAGCAGGAACCAGGGCCACAGCGGCATGCTGCGCTCCGGCGCGAGCGTCACCGGGGCCGCTGCATCCGCGCTGGAGAAGCCGGGCTCGGGCACTGATGTAGGGAGAAGCGCGCCGCTTTGCGTCGCGGGCGGAAGAGCAAGCGTCACCGACTGGGCAGGGGCCTGAGCTGGCGGCTGGGTCGCAGCTGGAGGCCGCACCTCGGCCCGCTGCTCGCTCGGCGCCGCACCCGTCGCCGGTGCCGCCTGTCGGGGTGCCGTATCCACCGGCACGGCCGCGGCGTTGCGGGGCGGAGTCGTCGCGCGCTGCGCCGGTCTTGCCGTCTCCGTTGTGGCAGCGGACGCCTCAGCGGGCCGGGTCACCGTCCCGTCGAGGTTGAAGTTCTGCAGCTCGCGCGGTCCGACGGTGTCCGCGGGCGGCGGAGCGGCAGGCGGCTGCGCGGTGTTTTGCGCGAGCGCCGGCGCGGCCGCGAGGAGCAACCCCGCCGCCAATGCCGCAACCTTCAAGCGCAAACCCGCCTTCATCCGCTCCCGCTCATGCCCTGAATCGCGCCACCGGGCGCGCGGCGCGACACATGGCGCTCAAACCGCTGCTCTTCAACCATAGTTTGGATGAACGGGGCCGGACTCGGGCCCTCCGGCCTAGCGGGCGTCGACCAGCACCAGCTCGGAATCGTCCTCCGCCTCGATCCGGACCTTGTCCTCGCCGGTGATGGCGACGCCGTCGCGCGGCCCGGCTTCGACTTCGTTGACCCGCACCCGCCCACTTGGGACGAGGTAGAGGTGGCGGTCTTTCGCCGCGTCGATCTCGATAGACTCGCCGGCCTTGATCGTCGCTCCCAGCACGCGCGCGTCGGCGTTGATGGTGAGCGTGCCGTCGGCGGGATCGCCGCTGGCGAGCAGTTGAAACGCGCCTTCCCGCGAATCCTTGGGAAACGGCATCGCGCCCCAGTTCGGCTCGGCCGCGGGCCTGTCGGTCTGGATCCAGATCTGGAACAGGGTCGTCGCTTCGTCCTCGAGGTTATATTCGGCGTGGACGACCCCGCGCCCGGCGCTCATCACCTGGACGTCGCCGGCGGCGGTACGGCCCTTGTTGCCCATCGAATCCTGGTGGGTGATCGCCCCGGTGCGGACGTAGGTGACGACCTCCATGTCGCGGTGCGGGTGAGGCGGGAAGCCGGTCTTGGCCGCGATCTTGTCGTCGTTCCACACGCGGATCGCGCCCCAGCCCATGCGGGCGGGATCGTGATAATCGGCGAAGGAGAAATGGTGGCGGGCGTCGAGCCAGCCGTGGTCGGCGTGGCCCAGGCTTTCGAATTTGCGGATGTCGATCATGCACCCGAAATGGCCCCCGCCGGCAGGCGATCAAGTGTCAGCCGTGTAACTTGAGCGACGCGGCGAAAAGCGCGGCTTTCTCCGCGTAATGAGCGGCCGAGAGGCGCAGCGCCTGCCTCTCCTCGGCCGTCAGCTGGCGGACCACCCGCGCCGGCGCGCCAACGATGAGGCTGCCGCGCTCGAAGTTCTTGCCCTCGGTTACGAGCGCCCCGGCGCCGACGAGGCATTCGGGTTCGAGCACCGCGCCGTTGAGGACCTTCGCGCCCATTCCGACCAGGCAATCGTCGGCGACGGTGCAGCCGTGAAGGATCGCCTGGTGGCCGACCGTCACCCGCGCGCCGATGGTCAGCGGGAAGCCGGCGTCGCTGTGGCCGATCGCCCCGTCCTGGAAATTGGTGTCCGGCCCGAGGATCAATGGCGTGTTGTCGCCGCGCAGCACCGCCCCGAACCAGACGCTCGCGCGATCGCCGAGGCGGACGTCGCCGATCAGGTCCGCCGACGGCGCCGCCCAGGCTCCCTGGCCAAGCTGGGGTGCGAGGTCGCCGAGCGCGTAGAGCGGCATGTCAGTCCTCCTCGAATGCGCCGACGAATTGCTCGTCGCCGGCGAGACCCTCGAGCTCGACGTCGAGCGCCCGGTATCGATCGCCCAGTTGCTGCTGGAAGGCTTCGAAGCGCGCCGCGGACTCCCAGCGGTCGATCGTCATCCACCACCCACCGGGCTTCGCCGGCCTCAGCAGGGTCGTGCCGATATACCCCTCGCCCTTGGCAAAGAGCGCCGGCCAGGCGCCGGTATCGCCGTAAGCGCGCGCAAATTCGACTTCGCGTCCGGCCGCAGGTCGAAATTTCCAGATTCGCAGGTGGGTCAAAAAGGGCGCCCTCGCTTCGCTCGGACCGCCATGCTCGGACTGCCCCCGGCAGTCCTGTGCGTGGCGATGGTGCCCAGGAGAGGACTCGAACCTCCACGCCCTTGCGAGCGCCAGCACCTGAAGCTGGTGCGTCTACCAATTCCGCCACCTGGGCACGTGCAAGCTTTTGGCAGGCGGCGGCGCTTAGGGGGCCGCCGCCCGCCTTGTCAATCTAGGAAGTGGGAGGCTATCGCGCCACCCCATGATCGATCGCTCAGAAGAGCTTGTCACCGTCTTCGGCGGTGGCGGTTTCATCGGCCGCTACGTGTGCGAATATCTGTTTCGCAACGGCGTCCGGGTGCGGATCGCGCAGCGCGACCCGCGCCGCGCCTACGAGATCCAGCCGCTCGCGCAGGTTGGCCAGTTCGGCTTCGCCCAGGCCGACATCACCAATGCTGACAGCGTCCGCCATGCTGTCGACGGGGCCACCGCCGTCGTGAACCTCGTCGGCGTGTTCGGGCGACGGATGGACGAAGTCCATGTCGACGGCGCGCGCAATGTCGCCGAAGCCGCAAGGGCAGCCGGCGCCGCCGCTCTGGTCCACGTCTCGGCGATCGGCGCCGACCCCGCCTCCGCGGCCAATTACGGGCGCACCAAGGGTCAGGGCGAGCTGGCCGTGAAGAAGGCTTTCGCCAGGGCGACGGTCGTTCGCCCCTCGATCGTGTTCGGGCCCGAGGACGATCTCACCAACCGCTTTGCGGCGCTCGCTCGCCTGCCCTTCCTGCCGGTGATAGCGGCGCGGAGGAACTTCCAGCCGGTCTATGTCCGCGACCTCGCCCAGGCGATCGCCCGCGCCGCGCTCGACCCACAAGCGCATTCGGGCAAGACTTACGAGATCGGCGGGCCGCAGGTGATGAGCATGAAGGAGCTGCACGAGGCGATCCTCGAGCTCACCGGCCAGACCCCGGACCTCGTGCCCATGCCCGACCTGTTCGGCACGGCCCTGTCCTATCTCGGCTGGCTGCCGGGCGCGCCGCTGACCCGCGACCAGTGGATGATGCTCCAGCGCGACAACCTGCCGTCCGGCAAGCTGCCGGGGCTCGAGGCATTCGGGGTCCGCCCGACGCCGCTTGCGGCGGTCGGGCACGAATGGCTCGCCCGGTTCAACAAGGGCGGCAGGTTCGCCGGCCGGCGAATCCAGCTGGCGGCCACCGACTGACGTGCCGATCCTGATCATCGCCATCATCCTCGGCATCGTCGAGGGCGTCACCGAGTTCCTCCCGGTCTCCTCGACCGGGCATCTGATCCTAGCCAGCACCCTGCTTGGCTACGACGCCGACAAGTGGGCAGCGTTCAACGTCATCATCCAGCTCGGCGCGATCCTCGCCATCGTCGTGCTCTACTGGCGCACCTTCTGGGCGGTGCTCGAAGGGATGCTCAAGGGCCAGGCCGTGTCGTGGCGGTTCGTTCGCAACGTCCTGATCGGCTTCCTGCCCTCGGCGATCCTCGGCTTCCTGCTGATCGACCAGATCGAGGCGATGCTGGGCAATGCGACGATCGTCGCGGTGACCCTGATCCTCGGCGGCATCGCCATCCTGGTGATCGAGCGGCTGGTGAAGCAGACCCCGATTGTCGGGGTCGCCGAAATGCCGCTGAAGACGGTCATCGGGGTCGGCCTCGTCCAGTGCCTGTCGATGATCCCCGGCGTGAGCCGCTCCGGGGCGACGATCATGGGCGGCCTGTCGCTCGGCGTCGAGCGGCGCACCGCGGCCGAGTTCAGCTTCTTCCTCGCCATCCCGACGATGGTCGGCGCGACCACGCTCGAACTGGTCAAGCATCACGATGCGCTGATGGCCAATGCGAGCGGAGTCGGCTTCGGCGCGGTCGCCGTCGGCTTCGTCGTCAGCTTCATCGTCGCCATCGTCGTGGTGAAGGCATTCGTCGCCTATATTTCGCGGTACAATTTCGCGCCCTTCGCCTGGTACCGGATTGTTGCCGGCGCCGCCGCGCTGGTGTGGCTCACGCTGCGCTGATTTATCTCGCGTTCAGAGTAAGCTAAGGTGCGGCGCGAGAGGATTGGTCCATGCGCTATCTCACCGCCCTCGCCTTACTGGGCGCCGCCGCTCCCGTCGCGGCGCAGACGCCGGCCCCACCCCCGCCGCAAGAAGTGGAGCGGGCGCTCGCCGATCCCGCGATGGCCGACCGGCTGACCAACGCCATGGAGGCCCTGTCGGACGCGCTGATGAACCTGCCCGTGGGCGAGGTCCAGGCCGCGGTCGAGGGCCGCGCGCCGACGGCGCAGGAGCGCAAGCTGACGGTGCGCGACGTCGCCCGTCGCGACCATGTCGACGTTCGCCGGCAGATCGCCGAGGCCAAGCCGATGATCCGCCACAGCATGAAGGCGCTGAGCACCGCGCTCCCGGCGATGATGAAGAGCCTCGACGACATGCAGCAGGCGCTCGACCGCGCCGCGGCCAACATGCCCGACCCAACCTACCCGCGGCGGTAAACGTCATCCCGGACTTGATCGGGGACCCGCCTTTTCTTCATTCGATACGCCAAAGTGAAGGCAGGCCCCGGCTCAAGGCCGGGTGACGGTTTACCTCCCGCCAACGCGCGCTAAAGCTCCACCCCATGTGGCAGCTCTTTCAGTTCCCTCTGTGCCCCTTTTCGCGCAAGGTCCGGCTGGTCCTCGCCGAGAAGGGCGTCGGCCACGAGCTGGTGCGCGAGAACCC
>DASUXP010000116.1:0-8478 GCA_036377835.1 Sphingomicrobium sp.
GACGGCGGAAGCGACCACCGCGATCCTCGAAAGCGGCGCCGTCATGCTCGGCGCGGCCCTGGTGTTCGTCATGCTGTTCCGGCGGCTGAAGCTCGGCGCAACCCTCGGCTATATCGTCGCCGGAGCGCTGATCGGGCCGCAATTGCTGCGCCTGATCCGCGATCCCGAGCAGCTCACCAGCGTGACCGAGATCGGGATCGCATTGCTGCTGTTCATCGTCGGCCTGGAGCTCCAGCCGAGGCGCCTGTGGCGATTGCGGAAGGATATTTTCGGGCTCGGGCTGGCACAGGTGGTTCTGTGCGGCCTCGCGCTTAGCCTGTTGCTCTATGCTGCGCTCGGCATCTCGCTCGCGGCGGCGCTGGCCATCGGCTTGCCGCTCGGCCTGTCGTCGACCGCGCAGGTGCTGCCGATGCTGCGCTCGGACAATGAGCTGAACACCCCGCAGGGCGAGCGCGCCTTCTCGATTCTGCTGTTCCAGGACCTCGCGATCGTGCCGATGATTACCATCATCGCCGCTCTGGCGCGGGTGAACCCCGACCCAAGCGCGCCCACCGGCTGGAAGCTCGCGCTGCTGACCCTGGCCGCCGTGATCGGCCTGGTACTGGTCGGCCGCCTCGTCCTCAACCCGATGTTCCGGCTGGTCGGGCGCCTCGGCGAGCGCGAGCTGTTCATCGTCGGCGGGTTGTTCACCGTCATCGGCGCCGCGGCGGTGATGCATGCGCTGCATCTGTCGGTGCCGCTCGGCGCCTTCGTCGCCGGGGTGATGCTCGCGGAATCGCCCTACCGCCACGAGCTCGAAAGCGACGTCGAGCCGTTCCGCTCCATCCTCCTCGGCCTGTTCTTCCTGTCGGTCGGCATGCTCCTCGACCTGCGGATCATCGCCGAGCGGCCGTTGTTCGTGCTCGGGGTCGCGGCGGCCGTGATCGTCACCAAGGCGATCCTCATCGCGCTCCTCAGCCGCCTGTTCCGCAACAGCTGGCCGCGCAGCGTTCGCCTCGGGCTGCTGCTCAGCCAGGCCGGCGAGTTCGGCTTCGTCCTGTTCGCCATGGCGACCTCGGCGCAATTGATCACTTCCGAGGCCGCGTCGCTGTTTGGCGCGGTGGTGACCCTCTCGATGGCGACGACGCCTTTCCTGATGCGGCTTACCGACTGGCTCGAAACCCGCGAGGAGCGCGGTGCCGACGGGCTCGACGGGCCGGAGAAGTCGCCGGAGACCAGCGCCATCGTCGTCGGCTACGGCCGCTTCGGGCAGACCGTCGCGCAGATGATGCAGGCCAAGCGGATCGGCGTCACTCTGATCGACAAGAAGCCGAGCATGATCGAGACGGCGCAGGAGTTCGGCACCAAGGTCTATTACGGCGATGGCCTGCGCATCGATCTCCTGCGCACCGCCGGCGCGGAGACGGCGAAGATCATCGCCTTTTGCAACGACAATGAAGGCGGGGAGATGACCCGCGCGGCGGTGAAGGCGGTGCTCGAGGCCTTCCCGCAGGCTTCGGTCCTCGTCCGCGCCTACGACCGGGTGCACCTGATGGAGCTCGACTCGCTCGACCTCGCTTTCGCCCAGCGCGAATTGTTCGAGAGCGCCGTCGCCATGGGCAAGGCGGCGCTGAAAGCGAGCGGAATCGACAGGCAGGAGGCGGAGCGTGTCGAGCGCGAATATCGCTCGCGCGACTGCGAGCGGCTCGAGCTGCAAAGCTCCACCGGCGATCTGCATGCGGGCCTGGACCGCTCGTTCAGTGCCGAGCGGCCGCTGCCCGAACGGGAGGCGCGCGACCCGGCCTAGTCGGCGCGAGGCCTGTCGAGATGCTCCTCGAGCGCGCGGAGGATCGCATCGACGACGTCCTTGTGCGCCCCGTTCCCGCTCTTCACATGGATGTGCGCTTCCTCATAGGACCGGCGGCGCTCGTCCGAGAGGCGCTGCAGGGTCGCCTTGCGATCGCCGTTGCGCAGCTGCGCCCGCGTATCGCGCCGGCCGGTCCGTTCGGTAAGGATGTCGATCGGTGCATCCAGCCAGATGGTGATGGCGCGCTCATTGAGCAGCTCGCGAGTCCGCGGATCGACATAGGCGCCGCCGCCCGTCGCGATGACCCGCACCTCGCCCTCGATCAGGCGCGCGACCAGCCGGCGTTCGCCGTCGCGAAAATCCTGCTCGCCATAGCGCTCGAAGACCTCGGCGGCGGAATAGCCCGACGCGTCCTCGATTGCGGCGTCGCTGTCGATGAAAGGCAGGCCGAGGCGCCTGGCGAGGCGCCGGCCAACGGTCGACTTGCCCACTCCCATCAGCCCGACCAGGACCAACGGCCGGTCGAGGCGCTTTGTCACATCCATTGCTTCATGGGGCTATACAGCGGCAGGCAAGCTCGGCAAAAGCCCGCGCATGCCCAGAATAGCAGTCCTGATCGTCATCCTCGTGCTGATCGTCGGCGGCCTCGTCTTTCTCTCGACGGTACCCAAGGAGCGACCGGTCAAGACCATCGAAATCGACGTGGCTCAGCCTGCTTCCTCCGGCGGGAATGCGCACTAGGCCCCTGCTCATCGCCGGGGCGGCGGCGCTGGCGCTGACGATTCCCGCGCTGGCGCAGCAGGCCAACCAGGCCGCGCCGGCCCAGCCCTCGACCAATGTCGCTGCCCCGGCAACCGCGGCGACGCCCGGCGCCTCGCTGTCGACCGGTCCGGGCGAGAGCGAAGTCGCGATCACCGAGATCAGCGCGGAGAACCTTCCCGCGCCGCCGCCGCCGGTCGAATATCCGGCCCACGCGCGGCGCGACCCGTGGGTGGTCGGTCAGCTCGACCCAATGCAGATCGGCCTCGGCGACAACCCGTGGGGCGGGGCCAGCGGGGCCTTCCTCTCGATCCTGATGCGGCGCATGGACACGCCGATCGCCTCGCGCTGGGCGCATATGGCGCTGCGCGACGCGCTGCTCGCCAGGATCCGCGCGCCGCGCGGGGTCAACCCGGTCGACTGGGTTGCCGAACGGGCGTGGTTGCTGTTGCGCCTGGGCGAGGCCGACGCCGCGCGCATGCTCGTGGCCGGGGTCGATACCGACCGCTTCACCCCGAAGATGACCCAGGTCGCCGTGCAGGCTGCGCTCGCCGCGGCCGACCCGCCGGCCCTGTGCCCGATCGAGGAAAGCATCCGCAGATACGACCCGGCGATCCGGGCGCTGGTCACGGCCATGTGCACGTCGCTGTCGGGCGAGCCGGAGAGCGCGGCGGCGCAGATCGACCAGGCGCGGCGCTTCGGGCGCATCGGCGGGATCGACCTCAACCTCGCCGAGAAGGTCGTCGGCACCGGTGCCAACACCGGCCGGTCGGTGACCATCGAATGGGATCCGGTCGAGCAGCTCACCGCCTGGCGGTTCGGCCTCGCCACCGCCACCGGGATGGTCCCGCCCGACCGCCTCATTCGCTCCGCCTCGCCCCAGCTGCGGGCGTTCCAGGCTCGTGCGCCCCTGCTGTCGCCGCAGCAGCGGCTCGATTCGGCGCGCATCGCCGCGGGGCTCGGCGTCTTCTCCTCGCAGTCGCTGATCGACCTGCAGTCGGCGATCTACGATTCGACCGACCCCGGCGACCTCCCCGACACCGATGCCTGGCAGCTGCGCCAGGCGTTCGTCGGCAAGGATCGCGACACCCGCCTCGGCGCGATCCGCAAGCTCCTCGGGAACGAGAGCGACCCGCTGCGACGCGAAGCCGCCCGCGCGCTCGTCGCCCGCGCGGCGACGCTGGTCGAGCCCGACGCCGAACTCGAAGCGGACGCTCCGGAGCTCATCTCGGCGATGCTGTCGGCCGGCTACGATCGCGCCGCGAGCCGCTGGGCCGGCGCGGTTCGGCGGATGAACGGCGATGGCGCCGACCGCGCCTGGGCGATGCTCGCGCTCGCCAGCGCGGACCCGCGGGGCGTCGACATCAGCGTCGGGCGCATCAACGGCTTCATCGGCCGCGACAAGAGCCCCGGGAAGGTCCGCAGCGCGCTGCTGGTGGCGGGGCTCGCCGGGCTGGGGAGGATCAGCCAGAACGCCGCCGACGTGCTCAGCCGCCGCAACGGGCTCGGCGTCGGACGGCACACCAGCTGGACCGAGATCATCGACGCGGCCGCCGGTCGCGGGCAGGCCGGTACGGTGCTCGTCCTCACCGGGACCGGCTTCCAGTCGCGGTCGTGGAACAACATCCCCGGCTCGCACCTCTTCCACGTCGTTTCGGCGCTGAGGCGCACGGGGCAGGACTTCACCGCGCGGATGATTGCCGCCGAGGCCCTGTCGCGGACGTGACGCGAGGGGCAGGGCAGCCGGCGTGACCGCCGACGACCGCGCGCTGGTCGACCGGTTCCTCGACATGATGGCCGCCGAAGCCGGGGCATCGCGCCACACGCTCGCCGCCTACCGCAACGACCTCGAGCGGGCCTCCGAAGCGCTGGGCGGCGTTCTCGGGGGCGCCGACGCCGATGCCTTGTCGCTGCTCGGCGAGCGCTGGGCGGCGCTTGCTCCATCGACTGTCGCCCGCCGCTCGGCGGCCCTGCGCCGGTTCTTCGGCTTCCTGGTCGACGAGGGGCTACGCAGCGACGATCCGTCGGCCGCGCTGCCCCGGCCGCGGTTCGAGCGGCCCTTGCCGCGGATCCTCGACGAGAACGAGGTCGAGCGGCTGTTCGCCGCGGCCGAGGATCGGGCATCGAGCAACGAGGCGGCGGCGGTGCGCAATCTCGCTCTGCTCGAGCTGCTCTATGGATCGGGACTGCGCGCCAGCGAGCTTGTCAATCTGCCGCGCGGGGCCCTGCGCAAGGGCCAGCCCTTCCTCATCCTGCTGGGCAAGGGCAGCAAGGAGCGGCTCGTGCCCATCTCGACCCGCGCCGAGGCGGCGGTCGAGCGCTGGCTCGAGCATGTGCCGCGCGACAGCTTGTGGCTGTTCCCCAGCGGCAAAACCCACCTCAGCCGGGTCCGCCTGTTCCAGATCGTCCGGCAGATGGCCGCCGATGCGGGCATCGCCCCGGAGCGGATCAGCCCGCACGTGCTCCGTCATGCCTTCGCTACCCATTTGCTGAGCGGCGGCGCGGATTTGCGCGTGCTGCAGTCGCTGCTCGGCCATGCCGACATCGCGACGACTCAAATCTACACGCATGTCGACAGCGCGCGGCTGGTGGAGCTGGTCAACAGCCGCCACCCGCTTGCGACGGACCGTCGTTGACGCGTCAGGCAGCTTCGGCCTACCCGCCCACGCGAACATGCTGACCTATCTCGATTTCGAAAAGCCGATCGCCGAGCTCGAGGCGCGCGTTGCGGAGCTGAAGGAGACGGCGGAAAGCTCGGCCGACATCGACATCGATGCCGAAGTCGGCCGGCTGGAGACCAAGGCCGCCAAGCTTCTGCGCGACACCTATGCCAAGCTGACTCCGTGGCAGAAGGCGCAGGTCGCCCGGCACCCGGAGCGGCCGCATTTCAAGGATTATGTCGCCGGCATCGCCGACGATTTCGTGACGCTCGCCGGCGACCGCGCCTTCGGCGACGACCCGGCGATCGTCGGCGGCTTCGCGCGCATCGATGGCCGGCCGGTGATGCTCATCGGCCACGAAAAGGGCGACGACACCGCCTCGCGGCTGAAGCACAATTTCGGAATGGCCAAGCCCGAAGGCTATCGCAAGGCGATCCGCCTGATGCGCCTCGCCGACCAGTTCGGCGTCCCTGTCGTTACTCTGGTCGACACGCCTGGCGCCTTCCCGGGGGTCCAGGCGGAAGAGCGCGGCCAGGCCGAGGCGATCGCCCGGTCGACCGAGCAATGCCTGGCGCTCAAGGTGCCGATGATCGCGGTGATCGTCGGCGAGGGCGGCTCCGGCGGAGCGGTGGCCATCGCCGCCGCCAACCGCCTGCTGATGTTCGAGCATGCAATCTACTCGGTCATTTCCCCGGAAGGCTGCGCGTCTATCCTGTGGCGTACCGCCGACAAGGCCGCGGAAGCCGCCGAGGCGATGAAGATCACCGCCGCCGATCTGCAGGCCCTGGGTGTAATCGACCGGCTCGTGCCCGAGCCCCTGGGAGGCGCTCATCGCGACCCCGACGCGGCGATCGGCGCCCTGAAGGGTGCGATCATCGAGGAACTCGACGGGTGCAGCGAGCTCGGACCCGATGAGCTGCTCGCCCAGCGCCGGGCCAAGTTCCTCGCCATCGGCTGACCCTCGCCAAGGAACTCCGGCCAGTCATCTCCCGTTCAAAGCCGCTGCCAATATTCCGGGCGGGAAGGGAGAGCTTCACCGATGCGCAGAGCCTTGCTTTTGCTTGCCGCGGCGGCCGTGGCGATCGACACGGCGGGCCTGGGCGCGCAGGGAGCGCGCTATCTGGACCCGCGCGATGTCGCCGAGGCGCAGCGGCAAAATGCCGAGCTGGTGCAGGAGCTCGGCGGCGCCGAGACCGGGCCGCGGGCGGCTTATGTCGAATCCGTCGGCCGCCGCGTCGCCGCCTACACCGGCATCGTCAATCCGGGGCAGTCATTCCACTTCACCACGCTGAACTCGCCGGTCGAAAATGCCATGTCGGTGCCCGGCGGGTATGTGTACGTCACCCGTCAGCTGCTGACGATCATGGACAATGAGGCGGAGCTCGCCTTCGCCCTCGGCCACGAGACGGGCCACATCGCCGCCAATCATGCGCGCAGCCGCGAGGCCTATGCCCAGCGGCAGTCGGTGCTCGGCGTGCTCGGTGCCATCTTCGGCAGCGTCTTCGGCGGGCCGAACAACATCTTCTCGCAATGGGCGACGCAGCGCGCCGTGATCGCGACGCTGAGCTTCTCGCGCGAGCAGGAATATGAGGCCGACCGGCTGGCGACCCGCTACCTCATCGCGGCCGGTTACGACCCGGCCGGTGGGCCGGGAATCCTCGCGGCGCTGGCGCGCTCGAGCCAGCTCGAGGCGAGGCTGCAGGGCAGGGCGTACCGGCAGACGCCGGAGTGGGCGAGCACCCATCCCTTGAGCGAGAACCGTATGCAGCGCGCCCTCGCCGATGCCCGCGCGACGGGCCGCCTCGGCCGCGGGGTGCGCAACCGCGATCAATTCCTGGCGGAGATTGACGGCCTCTACGTCGACGACGACCCCGAGCAGGGGATCGTCGAGGGGCCGGTCTTCACCCACCCGGATCTCCGGATCCAGTTTCAGGTGCCACCCGGTTATCGCATGTCGAACGGCACGACGGCGGTCACCGTTTCCGGCTCGGCGGGCAAGGCGCAATTCTCGGGCGGGCGCTACAGCGGAACGCTCGAAGATTATACCGGCAGAGTCATGCAATCGGTGCTGCAGGGGCAGCAGGCGTCGTTCGGCGCGCCGCAGCGGACGATGATCAACGGAATGCCGGCGCTGGTCAGCAGCGCGCGGGTATTCACCCGCTCGGGCTCGATCGACCTCAGCATGGTCGCCTATCAATGGGACCCGCAGCACATCTATCACTTCATCATGCTCACCCAGGGCGGGGCGGGGATCGGCCCGTTCGTGCCGATGGTGAACTCGCTGCGCCGGATCAGCCAGGCCGAAGCGGCGGCGATCCGCCCGCGGATCATCGACGTGGTGACGGTCGCGCCCGGCGACACGGTCCAGTCGCTGGCGGGGCGCATGGCCTATCGCGATTTCAAGCTCGACCGCTTCTTGTCGCTGAACGGACTCGCCGCGAACAGTCGGCTCTCGCCAGGGCAGAAGGTGAAGCTGGTGGTCTATGGGTCGCGCCGGAGCTGAGCTTCCGGCGCTGCCCTTACATGTTCGCTTCGACCTGATTCTTGAGCTTGGTCCACATTCCGCCGGCGCCGCCGCCGAGCGAAGCGAGACCCCCCATCATCGCGATGACGATGAGCGCGGCAATCAGCCCATATTCAATCGCAGTCGCACCGCGCTTGTCCGAGCGCAGCCTGCGCAAATTCCTCGGGATAGCGTCCACGCCACCCTCCTCTGGTCCACGTCCACGCGGCGGATTTAAGGCGGTCGGGGTTAACAACTCTTGCTCGGGACATCGTTAACGCCGGCTCATCCCTGTTGGGCGGTCGTCCACGCGGCGAAATGCAGGATCTCGAAAGTCTCCTCGGTGCGGTCATCTGTGGCGGCCGCGGCAAAGGCAGTCGCCGCGGCGGCAAGCCCCGCCCGCGACACCGGCCGGCGAGAGCGGGCGCTGAGGATGTTGGTCGCTCCCATTGCGCGGAGGTCGGCGACAAGGCGGTCGAGCGAGGGGTAGGAGACGCGCACCCGGTCGATGTCGACCACCGCGTTCACGAATCCTGCTGCGGCGAGGAGCGGGGCGAACGCCGACGCCTCGATCCGCGGATGGACGTGGGGCACGGCCCCGCCTTCCAATGCGTCCGCCGCGCGCATCGCGTTCCTCAGCTGGAGGAGCGTGTCGCCGCCGGAGACAGCGCCGATGAAGAGCGCGTCCGCGCCCAGCGACTCGCGGATCGTGAGGAGCGCGGCCGGAAGCTCATTGATCGTGTCGAGCTCGCCGATGGCGACGCACAGGT
>DASUXP010000117.1:0-2162 GCA_036377835.1 Sphingomicrobium sp.
GCGGGGATGCGGTGGCCCCACCACAGCTGCCGCGACACGCACCAGGGCTGGATGTTCTCGAGCCAGTTGAACCAGGTCTTGGCCCAGGTTTCGGGCACGATCCTGATGTCGCCCTTCTTCACCGCCTGGATTGCGGGCAGCGCGAGCTTGGCCGCGTCGACATACCATTGGTCCGTGAGCCACGGCTCGATCACCACGCCCGAGCGGTCGCCGAAGGGCGTCGGGATCACGCGGTCTTCGACGCGGACCAAAGCGCCTTCGTCCTCGAGCAGCCCGACGACCGCCTTGCGCGCATCCTCGCGCGACAGGCCCAGCAGGTCGTGCGGGATGAGCCCGTCCTGCGTTTGAACAACGTTCGCCTGCGCGTCGAACATGTTGAGCATGTCGGCGGGCCTGATCCCGGCGCGCTTGCCGACCTCGTAATCGTTGAAGTCGTGGCCTGGCGTGATCTTGACCGCGCCGGAGCCGAGCTCGGGGTCGGCATGCTCGTCGGCGACGATGGGGACCAGCCGTCCCGTGATCGGGTGCCTGATCTGCTTGCCGATGAGCGCGCGATAGCGCTCGTCGCCGGGGTGCACCGCCACCGCCATGTCGGCGAGCATCGTCTCCGGCCGGGTCGTCGCCACCTGGATCGCGCCGCTGTTGTCGGCGAGCGGATAGCTCAGCGTCCAGAACTTGCCCTGTTGATCGCGGGTCTCGACCTCGAGGTCGCTGATCGCGGTCTGGAACCTGGGGTCCCAGTTCACCAGGCGCTTGTCGCGGTAGAGCAACCCGCGCTTGTGCAGCTCGACGAAGACATGGGTCACGGCCCGCGAGAAGCCCTCGTCCATCGTGAACCGCTCGTTGGACCAGTCGCACGAGGCGCCAAGGCGGCGCAGCTGGCGGGTGATCATCCCGCCCGACGTGTTCTTCCAGTCCCAGACGATGTCGAGGAACGCCTCGCGGCCGAGCTCCTGGCGCTTCAGCCCCTGCCCGGCGATGGTCCGCTCGACCACCATCTGCGTCGCAATTCCGGCATGGTCGGTGCCGACCACCCACAAAGCGTCCTTGCCTCGCATCCGCTCGCGGCGGGTGAGCACGTCCTGGAGCGTATTGTCGAGCGCGTGGCCGATGTGCAGCGAGCCCGTGACGTTGGGCGGCGGCATGACGATCGTCCACGGATCGCGGTCGCTCCGCTCGGGCCGGAACAGCCCGCGGCTCTCCCAATGCGCGTACCAGCGCTCCTCGATGCTTTTCGGGTCGAAGGTCTTGGGAAGGTCGGTCATGGCCGCTGGCGGTTAGCGATGCCGCGCTGCAGCATCAACCGCTACGGTCCGACGTCCTCGTCGGTGCTCTTCGGCTGCTCGATCTTCTGCGGGGGCCCCGGGGCGAGCTCGAGCGCCTTGGCGATATTTTCATCCCAGCCGTAGACGTCCGGGCGGAACTGGATTCGCGATCCATCCCAAAATGCCGTCTGGTAAAGCAAGCGAACCGGAATCGGTCGCGGCAGCTTGACGAAGGTTTCGTCGTCCTTCTGCATCGCCCCCTGGAATTCGTCGAGGACGCCTTCCTGCTGCGCGAGCGCGGTCGCGAACTGCATCGCATTCTCCACCCGGACGCAGCCGTGGCTGCGGTGGCGGTCGTCCAGGCCGAACAGCGCCTTGGCCGGGGTATCGTGGAGGTAAATGGCATGGTCGTTCTGCATGTCGAACTTGACCAGCCCGAGCGAATTCTTCGGGCCCGACTGCTGGACGTACATCCCGTCCTTCATCACGAAATCATTGTCGCGCAGCCAGCCCCGGCTTTTGTCGGCAAGCTCGTTCTCGGCAATGCCCTTGGGCACGGTCCAGGTCGGGTTGGCGACCAGCCGGTAAAGCGGCGACTGCAGTTGCGGCGTGGGTTTGTCCGCTTCTCCGGCGACGACCTTGCGGCGGTCGACATGCTGGCCGTCGCGCCAATAATCGAGCGTCGTGGCAGCCGTGTTGACGTCGATCCGGGTGGCCGGCGGATTGCGCGGCATCCAGCGCAGCCGCTCCATCGCAACGGCAATTTGACGGGCGCGGGCGGCGGGGCCGGCGCTCAGCGCCTCGATAGTCTTCTTTCCCAGCACGCCGTCGGGCTTCATCCCGGAGTCGGACTGGAACTGCTTGACCGCCGCGACGAGCGCCGGCCCGTAAGTCGAC
>DASUXP010000118.1:0-4582 GCA_036377835.1 Sphingomicrobium sp.
TCGACGAGATGCTGCCGGACATGAGCGGCATCGCGGCGGAGAACGTCCAGGCGCGCCTGCGGATGGTGGCCTTGATGGCACTCTCCAACTCAGGCGGGCAGATGCTGCTCACCACCGGCAACAAGAGCGAGATGAGCGTCGGCTACGCGACCCTCTACGGCGACATGGCGGGCGGCTATTCGGTGCTGAAGGACGCCTATAAGACGACGGTGTTCGCGCTCTCGCGCTGGCGCAACGCCAACAAGCCCGAGGGCGCGCTCGGCCCCGGCGGGCCGGTGATGCCCGAGCGGGTGATCGCCAAGCCGCCGACCGCGGAATTGTCGCCGGGCCAGAAGGACGAGGACAGCCTGCCGCCTTACTCTGTGCTCGACCGCATCCTCGAATGCCTGGTCGACCAGGAAATGTCGGTGCGGGAGACCGCGAACGCGACGGGCGAAGACGTGGCGCTGGTCGGCGATATCGAAGCGAAGCTGCTCAAGGCCGAGTACAAGCGCCGCCAGGCGCCACCCGGCGTGAAGATCGGCAGCCGCAACTTCGGCCGCGACCGCCGCTACCCGATCAGCAATTTCTTCCACACCGGCGGATAGCTGCTAAGGCCGCGCTTTCCGGGCGGGGGCGCGGCATGTTCCAGGCGGTTCGGCGTTGGTGGCAAGGGGGTCGCGGCAAAGTCACGCTTCGGCTATTCCTGTTTGAATTCTTCGTGGTCGTGGCCGGGGTGCTGACGGCACAGGCGCTAGCCAATTGGGTGGCCGACCGCGCCGAAGACCGGGTGATCCAGCAAGAAAATGATAGGGTACGCTACGAGATCGGGCGAGCGAGCCAGAACGCACGGATCTGGGCTGTCGCGGCGCCGTGTCTCGAGCAGCGCGTCGATGCGATCATCCGCGCGGCGTCCGGAGAGAGAGAATTGAGGCCGGATGAGCTGACCGCTCCCCAGTTCATGGGCTATACGGTGGAACCTCTGCCCGAAGATATGCGGCGCGCGATGGGCGCCCGCCTCGGGGTCAAAGTCGTCGACGATTATGCCGGAATCTCGTCGGTGACCGGCGCGATCGTGGATGGTTATCGGGAGGTCAGGCGGGGCTGGGCCCGTTTTGCGCTCCTCGACCCGTCGCTCGGTTCTCCCTCGTCAGCCGATCGCGCGACGGTACGCGACGTCGCCGTTCAGGTTCGTTCCCAGTTGCGGCATATTCGCGTCAACGCCAGCTACGTCGAGAGCGCGGCCGGCCAGCTCCATATTTCGCCATTGTTTTCGGATGCCAATCTGGGGTCGGTCACGCCGGTTTCCAGCTGTGCCGAAATCTGGCGGACCGGAAAAGTCTGGCACGAGTCCTCCGGTTGAGATCTATCCGCAGAGCGTCGTCTCCACTGGGTGCGCTGGCCATTGGCCGCATTGATCACTAACCGAACCGCAATGCCTGTCGTCACCCGTTTCGCACCGTCGCCGACCGGGCGCTTGCACGTCGGCAACATCCGAACTGCGCTGCACAACTTCCTGTTCGCGCGGAAGCATGGCGGGACGTTCATCCTGCGCATCGACGATACCGACCGCGAGCGCTCGACGCAGGAGTTCGACCAGGCGATCCGCGACGACCTCGGCTGGCTCGGGCTCGCGCCCGATCGGGCGGTCCGCCAGTCCGAGCGGTTCGACCTGTACGAACGCGAGTTCGAGCGGCTCAAGGCCGCGGGCCGGGTCTATGCCTGCTACGAGACCCCCGAGGAGCTGGAGCTGCGCCGCAAGGTGCTGCTCGGGCGCGGGCTGCCCCCGGTCTATGAGCGCCAGCCCGCCGATGCGCCGGTGCCGGACGGACGCGCGCCGCATTGGCGCTTCCGGCTCGACCATGGCTCGCCGATCGCCTGGACCGACCTCATCCGGGGCGAGCAGCGGTTCGATCCGAAGCTGCTCAGCGACCCCGTGGTTCGCCGCGCCGACGGCAGCTGGCTCTACCTGCTGCCGAGCGTGATCGACGACGTCGACCTCGGCATCACCCATGTCGTGCGCGGCGAGGATCATGTCTCGAACAGCGCGGCGCAGATCCAGATGTTCGAGGCGCTGGGCGCGAAGCCGCCCGAGTTCGCCCACGAGGCGCTGCTCGTCGCCGCCGAAGGGAAATTGTCCAAGCGGCTCGGCTCCTACGGCGCCCAGCATCTGAAGGAGGAAGGCGTCGAGCCAATGGCGCTGCTGTCGGTGCTGGCGCGGATCGGGACCTCGCAGCCGGTCGAGCCGGTGGCGAGCCTCGACGAGCTCGCCGACGGCTTCGACTTTGCCGCTTTCGGCCGCGCGCCGGCGCATTTCGACCCGCACGAGGTCGAGCTGGTCAACGCCCGGCTGCTGCACAAGCTCGATTTTGCCGCCGTCGCGGACCGGCTGCCCGCGGGTGCTACCGGGGAGGACTGGCTGCTGCTCCGCCCCAACCTCGAGCGGCTCGGCGATTTCGCCGCTTGGTTCGCGGTGCTCCACGGCGAGATCGAGCCGCCCGAGCTCGGTCACGACGATCGGCTGCTGGTCAAGGAGGCCGCCGCCGCCGCCGGCATGCTCGACTGGTCGGCCGAGCCGTGGCGCGCGTTGACCGAAGAGCTAAAGCGCTCGACCGGCCGGAAGGGCCGCGAGCTGTTCCATCCGCTGCGCCTCGCCCTCACCGGGCGCGAGAGCGGGCCGGAGATGGCCGGGCTCGTCGCCCGCATGGGTAAGGACCGCGCCCTTCGCCGCCTCGAAGTCGCCGCCAGGCGCTAATGGTCTCGCGCGAGGACGAAATTTCCCTCTTGCGGACCCAATGTAATGATGTAACATTCTGTTCATCGGAGTTGCGTGAAGGAGGGTCTAATGCTCGCTTACGCTGCCAACCGCCCGGTGATCGCCGCGCGCCGCCCCTCGCCCAATGCGATGCTCGCCATCATCGCCGGCCATGTCGCCCTCATTGCCGTGGTGATGAGCGCGAAGATGGAGATCGAGCGCCACCGCGCCCCGCCGCCGATCGTCATCGATACGATCCCGGCCCCCAAGCCGCCGCCGCCGGACACGCCAGTCCGCACCCATCCGCAGGCGCGGCCCTTGCCCACGACCTACACCCAGCCCGATCCGGTCCAGCCGCTGCCGCTGCCCGACGAGCCGGTCACGTCGACGGGGCCGGGCACCGGCGACCCCGGTCCGGTCACCATCGCCGGCGGCGGCGGCGGGATCCCCCAGCTTCCGCCGATCACCCACACCATCGTCAAGCTCGGCCCGAGGCTCGCCACCCCCGCGTCCGAGCTCAGACCAGCCTATCCGCCGTCGAAACTGGCGAGCGAAGAGGAAGCGGTGCTGCGCCTGCGCCTGACCATCGACGCAAACGGCCGTGTGACTGCGGTCGACCCGGTCGGAGCCGCGGACCGCGCCTTCCTCGAAGCCGCCCGTCGGCACCTGATCGCGCACTGGCGCTACAAGCCGGCGACCGAGGACGGGCACGCCGTCGCCTCGTCCGCGGTGATCACGCTCCGTTTCGAGCTCGACGGCTAAGCCCGGCCGCAGGCTTGCCCCCGAGGGCTGGCGGTCCTGCTCCGCCAGCCCTATCTTTGCGCCAATGTCCTGGTTCCCCCGTCCGTCGAGCCCGCGCGCGGCCTTCAACGACCTCGCCGCCTTCATGCGGCACCGCAGCCGCGAGCAGGTGATCGGTGCCTGCCTTGCCTTGCTGGTGACGGCGATCATCATCATCGAATTCGTCGTCGACGCGAAGATGGGCACGGCCCCTCCGCCGCAGATCACCTACGTCCAGCTCTACGCGTCCAACCGCACCGACGCCGACATCATCGCCGACCAGAAGAAGGAGCAGGCGGCGGCCGAGGCGGCACAGAAGGAGCGGCAGCGGCAATTCCAGAAGGTCGAAAAAAGGTTCGGGCTGTAGGCGCCGACTCGCGCTTCTTGGCCAGAGCGGTCGCGCTGGGCGAGGCCGCCCGAGGCCGCAGCGCGCCCAATCCCAACGTCGGCTGCGTGATCGTCTCCAGCGGCGGCAGGATCGTCGGCGAGGGCGCCACGGCAGCGGGCGGCCGGCCCCATGCCGAGGCAATCGCCCTCGATCGGGCCGGCAGGAAAGCAAAGGGCGGGACCGTCTATGTGACTCTCGAGCCCTGCGTGCATGAAAGCGCGCGCGGACCTGCCTGCACCGGCCTTCTCCTAGAAGCAAAGCCCTCCCGCGTGGTGATCGCGCTGCGCGACCCCGATCCGCGCACTTCGGGCAAGGGCATCCGTCGCCTCCGCCAGGCCGGCATCGAGGTGAAGCTCGGCGTCGGACGCGCCGCGGCCGCCCGCTCGCTCGCCGGCTGGCTCACCCGGCTCGAACTCGGCCGTCCGCGAATCACGCTCAAGCTCGCTTTGTCGATCGACGGCAAGATCGCCCTTCCCTCGGGCGAATCGAAGTGGATCACCGGCGAGGACGCGCGGCGCCACGTGCACGAGGAGCGCGCGCACAGCGACATGATCCTCGTCGGGCGCGCTACCTTTCTCGCCGACCGGCCGCGCCTCGACGTTCGCCTCCCCGGGCTCGAGGAGCGCTCGCCGCGCCGCGCGCTGCTGACTCGCGGCGAAGCCGTCGACGGATGGGAAACC